>DASZBP010000068.1:0-17794 GCA_035943915.1 Gaiellaceae bacterium
AGGTTTGCGACCGGTTCGGGGACAGGGCCGAAGCGGTCGGCGAGCTCCGCCTCGATCTCGCGCAGCTCCGAGCGGTCGCCGGCCAGCGCCACCCGCCGGTGCAGATCGATCTTGACCGCTTCGAGCGGCACGTAGTCAGCCGGGACGTAGGCATCGACCTGGGCCTCCACCCGCACCGGCCGGGAGACCGCCGGAGGAGCGCCCTGCAGCTCGGCCACGGCCTCGGCCAGGAGCTCGCAGTAGAGCTCGAAGCCGACCGCCGCCACGTGCCCCGACTGCTCGTCGCCGAGCAGGTTGCCGGCGCCCCGGAGCTCGAGGTCGCGCATCGCGATCCGGTACCCGGAGCCGAGCTCCGTGTAGTCGGCGATGGTCGAGAGGCGATGGCGCGCCTCCTCGCTCAACTCGCGCCGGTCGGGGTAGAAGAGGAAGGCGTGGGCAAGCGCATTGGAGCGGCCGACGCGGCCGCGGATCTGGTAGAGCTGCGACAGGCCGAGCTGGTCGGCGCGCTCGACGATCAGGGTGTTCGCCTGCGGGATGTCGAGCCCCGACTCGATGATCGTCGTCGAGACGAGCACGTCCGCGTCCCCGGCCAGGAACGAGAGCATATGGTCTTCGAGCTCCTTCTCGCGCATCTGGCCATGCGCGACGATGAAGCGCAGCTCCGGGCAGAGCTGACGGAGCCGCTCGGCCGCCTCGTCGATCGACTCGACGCGGTTGTGGAGGTAGAACGCCTGGCCTTCCCGAGCCTGCTCGCGCCGCAGCGCCGTCTGCACGAGCTCCTCGTCGTACTCGCCGACGAACGTGCGGATCGGCCGGCGCCCCTCGGGCGGCGTCTCGATCACGGAGATGTCGCGCAGCCCGGCGAGCGACATGTGCAGCGTGCGCGGGATGGGCGTCGCCGACAGCGCGAGCACGTCGACCTCGAGGCGCAGCTGCCGCAGCAGCTCCTTCTGCGCGACGCCGAAGCGCTGCTCCTCGTCGACCACGACGAGCCCGAGCTCCTTCGGGATCACGTCACGCGACAGGACACGGTGCGTCCCGATCAGAACCTCGACCTTGCCTTCGTTGAAGTCGGCAAGCACCTTCTTGACGTCGGCGGGCTTGCGGAAGCGCGACACCATCTCGACCCTGACCGGGAAATCGCGGAAGCGCTCGCGGAACGTGTTCCAGTGCTGCTGCGCGAGCACCGTCGTCGGCACGAGCATCAACACCTGCTTGCCGTTCACCGCGACACCGAACGCGGCGCGCAACGCGACCTCCGTCTTGCCGAAGCCGACGTCGCCGCAGACGAGGCGGTCCATCGGGCGCGGCGCCTCGAGATCCTCCTTCATCGACTCGATCGCGGTGCGCTGGTCCTCCGTCTCGCGATACGGGAACTCCGTCTCGAGACGCTCGAACCATTCCTGGTTCAGGTCGTAGGCCGTGCCCGGCTGCGTCTGCCGCTGCGCATACAGCTGCAGCAGCTCACCCGCCATCTCGCGCAGGTGCTCGCGCGCACGCGTCTTGAGGTTGTCCCATGCCTTGCCGCCGAGCTTCGACAGCACGGGCTCGCGGCTGTCGGCGCCGACGTAGCGGCTGACCTTGCCGATCTGCTCGTGCGGCACATAGACGCGGTCGTCGCCGCGGTACGCGAGCAGCAGGTAGTCGCGGGTGACATCGGCGACGGTGCGCGTCTCGAAGCCGAGCAGCTTCGCGATGCCGTGATCCTCGTGCACGACGTAGTCGCCGGTGCGCAGGTCGGAGAAGCTCTGCAGTGCGCGGCCGGGCAGCGTCGTCGCGCGCGCGGGGCGCTTGCGGAAAACCTGCGTGTCGGGCAGCAGCGCGACGCCGAGGTCGCGCCACACGAAGCCGCGCCTGGCCGCTGTCACGGCGAACACGAGACCCTCCGGCGCTTCACCCGGCTCGAGCAGCTTTGCCTCCGCGCGCCGCAGGAGCTGCTGCTGGCGCAGGGCCTCGCCGCGATGCGGGAACGTCACGACGACGTCGAGCTCCTGGCGCAGCAATCCGTTCAGCTCGTTCTCGGCCTCGGACAGGCCGCGCGCCGCGAGCGCCGGGCGCTGCGCGTCGAACGAGAACGGCTGTCCCTGCGGCAGCGGCGTCAGCTCGGTCGCGCTGTCGATCGCGACCGGCACGAGCCGCTCCTCGGCCCACACCGCGCGGACCTCGTCGGGCTGCCACACGAGATCGGGTGGCCCGAACGGCGGCTCGAGGTCATCGGGCACCGCGACCGACTGCGCGTCCTCGTCGTCCGGGAGGAGCAGCTCCTCTTCTTCGCGCCGCCGTTCCGTGGCCGGATAGATCGTTGCGCCGTCGACCTCGCGCAGCGCGCGCTGGGTGAACGCCGAGAAGACGCGGATCTGCTCGACCTCGTCGCCGAACAGCTCGATGCGCAACGGCTCGCGGCCGGTCGTCGGGAAGACGTCGACGAGCCCCCCGCGCACGGCGAATTGGCCGCGCTCCTCGACGCGCTCGACGCGGTCGTAGCCCGCGCCGGCGAGCTGCTCCGCCAGCGCGTCGAGCCCCGGCTCGTCGCCACGCGCAACCGTCAGTGCGACGGGGCGAACCGAAGCCGGCGGAATACCCTCCGCGAGCGCCGCAGCGGATGCGCAGACGAGGCCGCCACGCTCCAGGACCGCCAGCGCGCGCGCACGCTCGCCGACGAGGTGCGGCGGCGGCTCGAGACCGGACGCCCAGTGGACGCCGCGCGAAGGGAACAGCGCGACCTGCTCCTCGCCGAGGAACCACCCTGCGGCCTCCGCGACGTCACGTGCGTCCGCGTCCTCGGGAACGGCGACGACAAGCCCGCGGCCGAGCTCGTCATGGAGCGACGCGAGAACGAGCGGGAGGATCGGCTCGGAGACACGGGCGCGTGTCGGCAGCGCGGCTGCGAACTGCTGCAGCCGCTCCTCCGCGCGAACGCGCTCGACGAGTGGGTAAAGAAGCGGACGGTCCATGACGAACGCCCGGAACAGCCGTCCCGGGGGCTGTCATGGTGCCTTAAAGGACGCGGCGGGCGCCGTCGTACTCGCCGTACAGCGGGTCGATCTCCACGCTCGTTCCGGAATGCGGCGCGTGGATGAAGAGCCCGTGGCCGATGTACATCCCGACGTGGCCGAGGCCGCTGAAGAAGACGAGGTCGCCGGGGCGCAGGCCGGCACGCGACACCGGGCGGCCGAGGCTCCACTGCGCGCCCGAGTAGTGCGGGAGCGAGATGCCGAAGTGCGCGTACACCCAGCGCGTGAAGCCGGAGCAGTCGAAGCCGGTCGCCGGCGACGTGCCGCCGAAGACGTAGCGGACGCCGAGGAAGTGGCGGGCGTAACTCACGACCGCGGCATGCTCGTGCGCGACGCGCGTGGCGTGGCTCATGTGGGTCGCGTGGCTGGCGTGCGTCGAGCGGTCGATCGAGGCGAGCGCGCCGCCGGCGCGCGCCGCGACAACGGCGAGCACGGTGCAAAAGATCAGCGCAATGCGGATGCGGTCAGACATAAAGGGTGGCTCCCTTCGGCAGTGGCGGCGGCCGATTCGGCGTGCCGCGCTGTCGTTGGCGAGGCACCACGTTCGCCGCTGCCGGCGACCGCCGGAATTGCTCAGATGGGGGAGATTGCCTCCCCCTAAAGGGGTAGGCCGACCGGTGCGCTGTTGCCCGGCCAGGCGGGACCTATCCGCCTAGCCACGCGCATTTGCGCTGCAATTTCCGACAGTTGACCTGCTCGTGCCGGTCCGCACGAATTGTTACGAGATTTTGAAGGCGCGCAGGAAAACGCGGGGTCGCGCGAAATCAGATTTGTTTGCCGTCAGCCGGGCTCAGCGTCGATCGTTGAACTTGCGCTGAGCCTCGTCGAGCCCCTCCGCGTCGAGCGTCTCGACCGCATCTGCGGCCCGCGCGACGAGCGCTTCGGCGTCGTCCTGAGGCTCGAAATCGGCCAGCACGAAATCCGCGAGCGAGCGGTGGTCGCCGCGCTCCGGCCGCCCCACGCCGATCCGCAGGCGCATGAAGTCGGGCGTCCCCAGGTGGCTCGCGATCGAGCGCAGGCCATTGTGGCCGCCGAACCCGCCGCCCAACCGTGCCTGCAGCCGGCCGCGCTCGAAGTCGCCCTCGTCGTGGACGACGAGGATCGCGTCGGGGTCGACCTTGAAGAACTGCGCTGCGGCGCGCACGCCGCGGCCGGAGTCGTTCATGTACGTCTGCGGCTTCAGGAGCGCGACCTTGTGGCCGTCGATGCGCACCTCGGCGAGCTCGCCGTTGAACTTCGAGCGCCACTGGCCGTCGTGGCGGCGCGCGAGCTCGTCCACGACGAGGAAGCCTGCGTTGTGGCGGTTCCGCGCGTACTCGCGGCCCGGGTTCCCGAGTCCCACGACGAGCAGGTCGAGCGAGGTGCCCTGCCGGCGCGGCCAGAGCCGCATTAGCGGATCTCCCGGTCGCGAATCGTGATGCTCTGGGACGCGAGAATCAAGCCAGGCAAGGACGCAGTGTCGCGTTCGATGGTCTGTCCATCGGGCGCGACCGAGGACGCAGCATGGCGCAGGTTATCGCGGGCCAGAGCGCGCGAGGCCTGGCCGGGAGACCGCAGTTACTCCTCGCCGGGCTCGGCGGCTTCGCCGCCGTCTTCCGCGGCGGACTCGCCTTCTGCGGTCTCGCCGTCGGCGCCCTCTTCACCCTCCGGCACCGCGGCACCCTCGGCCGCCTCGCCTTCGGGCTCTTCCTCAGCACGGGCATGCGCGACCGATGCGACGACCGTTTCCTCGAGGTCGTCGAGGATCGTGATGCCGTCGGGCGCCTTGACCTCGGCGAGACGTGCGCTGTCGCCGATCCCCAGGCCGGACACGTCGAGCTCCAGGTGCTCTGGAACCTCGAGCGGGAGCGCCTCGATGTTCACCGTGGTCGTGACCTGGTTGAGGACGCCGCCTTCCTTGACGCCGACGGGCTCACCGACCAGCACGAGGCTGACGGCAGCGTGGATCGGCTGGTCGAGGCGCACTTCCTGCAGGTCGACGTGCGTGATGTAGCCGCGCACGGCGTCCAGTTGGTACTCCTTGAGCACCGAAGAATGGGTCTTGCCGGAGTCGACGACGACGTCGAGCACCGCGTGGGTGCCGCCCTGGCCGGTCAGTGCGTGGCGCAGCTCGCGCTCGGGGATCGCGATCGCGACCGGCTCCTCGCGCCCGTACAGCACACCCGGGATCAGGCCCTGGCGGCGCAGGCGGCGCGACTCGGCGGAGCCGAGCACGGCACGGTTCTGGACCACAAGTTTGACGCGCTCTCCAGCCATCGGCGGCGAAGTGTAGCGACGAAAATCAGGTGCCAGGCACTCTTGGTGCCTGGCACCTGATTGACGCCGGGCATCGAGCCCGTCGTCAGAAGAGCTGGTTCTCGCCGCCGAAGATGGCGGAGACACTGTCGTCGGCGAAGACATTCATGATCGTCTCCGCGAGCAGCGGCGCGACGGTGAGCACCGTCATGTTGTCCGGCTTCGCGAGCGGGTCGATCGGCACCGTGTCGGTCGTGACGATCCCGGCGAAGTCGGCTTTGCCGAGCTTCTCGAGCCCTTCCTTCGACAGCAGCGCGTGCGTGACGAAGACGTAGACCTCCTTCGCGCCGTGCTCCATCAGCGCGCGGGCGCCGGCGATCAGCGTGCCGCCGGTGGTGGTGACGTCGTCCCCGATGATCGCGGTCTTGTCGCGCACCTTGCCGGTGACCTCCGTCACGGCGACGCTGTCGCCGGAGAAGCGCTGCTTGTGCATGATCGCGAACTCCGCGTCGATCATCTCCGCGAAACGGACAGCGTGCTTCGCGCGGCCCGCATCGGGCGCGACCGAGACGATGTTCTCGCCGAAGAGGCCGAGGTCGCGGAAGTGACGTGCGAACAGCGGCAGCGACGTCATGTGGTCGACGGGGATCGTGAAGAAGCCCTGAATCTGGCCGGCGTGCAGGTCCATCGTCAGCACGCGGTCGGCGCCGGCGAGCTGGAGGATGTCTGCGACCAGGCGCGCCGAGATCGGCTCACGCGGTTTTGCTTTCCGATCCTGACGCGCATAGGGGAACCACGGGATGACGGCGGTGATGCGCTTCGCCGACCCGAGCTTGGCCGCCTGGATCATCATCGCGAGCTCCATGACGTTGCGGTCGACGGGCTCGCAGCCGGTCTGAACGATGAAGAGGTCAGCGCCGCGAATCGACTCGCAGTAGCGGACATACGTCTCGCCGTTCGGGAACGTGTTCAGCTCGATCTCGCCGAGCTGCACGCCGAGCTGCTCGGCGATGCGCTCCGCAAGCTCGGTGTGCGAGCTGCCCGAGAACACCATGAGCCGCTTCTGCGGCCCGCGCTCGAGCCAGTGACCGGGGGCAGGCTGACTCAACGAGCCGGTGGGGTCGAGCCCCGGGAGGACGAGCTCAGTCGTCGCGATGTCGGGCTGCATAGCCTTCCTTGTTCTCCTGGCGCGGGCGGGCAATTCCGAGCGCGTCGGCGGGGACATCCTTGGTTATGACCGATCCTGCGGCGATCCACGCTCCGTCCCCCACTTCGACCGGCGCGACGAAACCATTGTGGATGCCGGTCCTGACGTCGCTCCCGATCTTGGTGCGGCCCTTGGGCTGGCCGGGCTGGTGCGGGAAGTTGGCCGTGATCGCTCCCGCGCCGACATTCGTGTCGTCGCCGATCTCGGCGTCACCGATGTAGGACAGGTGCGGAACCTTGGTGCGGTCGCCGATCCGAGAGTTCTTGATCTCCACGTAGGTGCCCGCCTTAGAAGAGTCACCGAGGACCGTTCCGGGGCGAAGGTAACAGAAGGGCCCCACGCTCGCGTTCGGGCCGATCTGCGAGTCGAGGATCACGCACTGTGGGTGGATCTCGGCGCCGGTCGCGATCCGCGTAGCGCCGCGCACGACCGTGAAGGGATGGATCGTCACGTCCTGCTCGATCTCGACGGTCGGCTCGATCCAGGTCGAGTCCGGATCGACGATCGCGACACCGGCGAGCATGTGCTCCGTGTTGATCCGGCGGCGCAGCACAGCGGCGGCGTGCGCGAGCTCAACGCGCGTGTTGACGCCGTCGGTCTCCTCGGGATCCGGCGCGACAAAGGCACAGACTTTCTCACCGTCGCCGACCAGAACCGAGATCACGTCAGTCAGATAGAGCTCGCCCTGAACGTTGTGCGGCTGTATTCGATCGAGAGCCGGCCAGAGAGCGGCTGAGCGGAAGACGTAGATCGAGCTGTTGACCTCGCCGATCGCCTGCTCCTCGGGCGTCGCATCGGTGCCCTCCGCGATGCGCTGCACGTTGCCGTCGGCACCGCGGACGATGCGGCCGTACACGCGCGGGTCCTCGGGCTCGAAGCTGAGGATGGTCGCGGTCGCGCCTTGGTCGTGATGCGCGGCGACGAGTTCCCGCAGCAGCTGCGCGGTGAGCAGCGGCGTATCGCCCGAGAGGACGAGCACATCGCCTTCGTGACCGGCGAGCGCCTCGCGCGCGCTGCGGACCGCGTCACCGGTGCCGAGCGCCTTCGGCTGCACGGCGACCGTGACGGGCAGCTCGCGGAACTCGTCCTTGCCCGCGGGCGAGGCGACGACCACGAGCGGGTCGGCCCCGGCCTCGAGACCGGTGTGGATCACCCAGTCGACCATGCGGCGGCCGAGGATCGGATGGAAGTGCTTCGGCACCGCGGACTTCATGCGGGTGCCGAGACCTCCGGCCATGAGCACGGCTGCAAGCGGCGTGTCGGTCATAGGCTCAGAATGGCTGGGGCGCCAGGATTCGAACCTGGGATCGCGGGACCAAAACCCGCTGCCTTACCGCTTGGCTACGCCCCACTGCGGCGAGTCTAACGGCGCTCGGTGAAGAGGAAGACGAGCGCGGCGATCGCAAGCAGTGCGACCACCACGATCGCGACGGTCTTCACGATCGCCCAGGCGACGGGCACGAGCAGGACGAGCACCTGCGCGGCGGCGAGAATCCACGCGGCCTGGCGCAACGTGTCCGACCGGCTGTTGCGCGCCCACATGAAGAGCGCGACGAACACGATCGCGAGCACGACGAGCGGCCAGAAGTGCAGGACGTGGACGATGTAGAGCAAGCCTTCCGCCACGGCGAGCCACAGGGTGAAGCGCAGGCGGTGCATCCGCAGCCAGCGACCGGTGCGGCTCGAGCCATGCTCGATGGCGTGCGCGCCCATCATCTGAAATCAACCGTACCACGCGGGAATCGTGATCAGAACACGGCCCAGGGCCTTCACAGCAGCGGCCGCGCGGGTCGCGTCGGCACGGCGATGAAAGAGGCCGTAGACGGTCGGGCCGGCGCCCGACACGTCGGCGCGGAAGGCGCCGGCGTCGAGCAGCGTCCGTGCGTGTGGCGACGACGCGAGGTCGTTCGACGGCAGCGCGGCGAGGTCGCGCGGGCGGCGGACCTTCGCAAGGGCCTCGTGCAGCGCGGCGGCGCGCTCGTCGAAGCCGTCGGCCCCGTCGCGCGCGTCGAAGTCCTCGTACACCTGGTGGGTCGACGGCTTGCTCGCGCCGTGCGGGAGCAGGAGGAGGACGAAGAAGTCCTGCGGCAGCTCGACCGGCGCGAGGGTGGTGCCGTCGCCGGTGCCGAGCTGTGGTCCGTCGACGAGGAAGAACGGGACGTCGGCGCCGAGCCGGGCGGCGACCGGGTGCAGCTCGCGTGGCTCGGCGAGCTGTGCGTTCGCGAGCCTGAGCGCCGTCGCTGCATCGCTCGAACCGCCGCCGAGCCCCGCGGCGACCGGGATGTGCTTCTCGATGCGCACGCGCCAGCCGTGCGGTGCGTCGAGTGCGTCGAGCGCGGCGCGGACGATCGTGTCTTCGGCGAAGCCCTCGACCGTCGTCGTCTCCGCCGGCTCGACCTCGATGCGATCGCCGAGGTCGAGGCGCTGGTAGATCGTCACCAACTCATGCTTGCCGTCGTCGCGCGCCGGGCCGACGACGAGCGCCAGGTTGATCTTCGCCGACGCCGGCGCGATCAAAGCGCGTCCGCCAGTGCGACGAACTCCGGCGGCGACAGCACCTCCGCGCGCACGTTTGCGTCTCGGCCGATCTGCGCGAGCGCAGCGACCGCGCGGTCGCGACCGGACAGGCCGGCGAGGGAGAGCGCGTTCGCGAGCGTCTTGCGCCGGTGCGAGAACGCGGCGTCGATGACGCGCCGCGTCTTCGCGTCGACGCCGGGGCCGGTGCGCGTGAATGCGACGAGCGCCGACTCGACGTTCGGCCGCGGCCGGAACACCTCGCGCGACACCGGGTGGAGCCCGGTGCGCTCCGTCGCGAGCTGCACGACCACCGAGACGGCGCCGTACGCCTTCGTCGACGGCTGCGCGAAGAAGCGGTCTGCCACTTCGCGCTGGACCATCACGCACCAGTGCGTCAGCTCCGGCTGCTGGAGGCTCTCGGCTACGAGCGGCGTCGCGATGTTGTACGGAAGGTTCGCGACGAGCTTGTGCGGCGTCGGGTCGAGCCGCGTGAGGTCGAGCCGCAGCGCGTCGCCCCAGTGCACGTCGACGCGCGGGATGGCGACGAGGTGCTGCTCGAGCCGCCGGTCGAGCTCGACCGCGTGCACGTGCGCGACCCGCTGCGCGAGGTAGCGCGTCAGAACGCCGAGGCCAGGGCCGACCTCGAGCACGACGTCGTCGGCCTGCAGGTCGGCCAGCCGCTCGATGACGCCGAGGATGTTGTCGTCGACGAGGAAGTGCTGGCCGAGGCTCTTCTTCGGCGAGACGCTCATTTTCCCAGGCCGAACACGTGGTTCGCGTTCGCGTAGATCTGCGCCGCGAGCTCGGCTGCGTCCTCGTCGCGCGTGTGCGCGAGCACGTCGACGGTGTGCATCACGTACGCGGGCTCGTTGCGCTTGCCGCGCACTGATTGCGGCGCGAGGTACGGGCTGTCGGTCTCCGCGAGCAGCCTGTCGCGCGGCACGCGCCGCGCCGCGTCCCGCAGCTCGAACGCGTTCTTGTACGTCACGTTGCCGGCGAACGAGACGTACCAGCCGCGCTCCAGCGCAGGCTCGAGCAGCGCCGGCGACGAGAAGCAGTGCAGGATGATCCTGCCGTCGTGCGCGAGCAGGCGCGCCGCCGTGTCGTCGTCGGCCGCGCGCGTGTGGATGACGACCGGCTTGCCCGTCTCGCGCGCAACCGCGAGGAGCTCGTCGAACAGCTTCTGCTGCGCGTCGTGCGGCGCGTAGTCGCGGAAGTAGTCGAGCCCGGTCTCCCCCACCGCGACGGCCCTCGGGTGATCGAGCAGCGCGCGGATGTCGGGGACGTGCGCCGCCTCGTCGCCGCCGGCTGCGTGCGGATGGATGCCGAGACACGCATAGACGCCGTCGTGTGCGTCGGCGAGCGCAAGCGCGTCGTGTGCGCCGGCGAGCGACGTCGCAACGGCGACGACGCGGTCGACGCCCGCCTCGCGGGCGCGGGCGAGGACTTCGCCGGCGTCGTCACCGAAGTGCGCGTGGGTGTCGATCACGCCGCGCCGGAGTCGCGCATGCGCGCGAGCTCCTCTTCGACGACGGAGTCGTCGAGCTTCTTGAAGAGCTGCTCGGGCTCGCGGAGCTGCTGCCCCGGCGGCAGCTCGCTCGGCCGCCACTCGCCGACCCAGCCGGAGTAGTCGCCCGTGAGCACCTCGTGCGTCACGCCGCCGTCCTCCTCGACCGTGCGGTACTCGAGTGGCCCGGCGATGAAGCCGTCGTAGCCGAGCAGCTCATGCACCTTCTGCGACGTGTGCGGCAGGAACGGCGTGAAGAGGATCTTGAGGCTGTCGACGGCGCGCAGCGCGACGTAGAGAACGGTCGCGGCGCGCTCGCGGTCGGTCTTGATCAGCGCCCACGGGGCCTGGTCGCTGACGTACTGATTGACCGTGGTGGCGAGCCGCATCGTCTCGCCGAGAGCCGCACGGAAGCGCGCGGCCTCGATGTGCGCCGCGACAGCCTCGAAGCCCCCGTCCACACCCGCGAGCAGTGCCTCGTCCTCGGGCGTGAGCTTGCCCGGCTCCGGCACGGCGCCGAACTGGCGATGCGCGTTCGTGAGCGTGCGGTTGACCAGGTTCCCCCAGTTCGCGAGCAGCTCGTCGTTGTTGCGGCGCACGAACTCGGCCCACGTGAAATCGCTGTCTTGGCTCTCCGGCCCGGCCGCGATCAGGAAGAAGCGCAGCGAGTCCGCGTCGTAGCGCTCGAGAAAGTCACGCAGGTAGATCGAGTGACCGCGACTGGTCGAAAACTGCTTGCCCTCCATCGTCAGGAACTCGCTCGCAACGACGTTGTCGGGCAGATGCAAGGGCGTGCCCGCGGCGTAGGCGCCTTCGCCTGCGTACCCGAACAGCTCGGACGGCCAGATGATCGTGTGGAAGACCGCGTTGTCCTTGCCCTGGAAGTACGAGTGCTCCGCCGCGTCGCTCTGCCACCACTCCCGCCACGCCTCGGGCCGGCCGTTCATCGCCGCCCATTCGATGCTCGCCGAGAGGTAGCCGATCACAGCCTCGAACCAGACGTAGATGCGCTTGTCCTGGTAGCCCGCCACAGGGACGGTGACGCCCCAGTCGAGATCGCGGGTCATCGCGCGCGGGCGCAGATCGTCGACCAGGCTGAGCGAGAAGTTCCGGACATTCGTCCGCCAGTCGGCGTGACCGCCGATCCACTCGCGCAGGCGGCCCGCGAAGGCCGGCAGGTCGAGGAAGAGGTGCTTCGTCTCGCGGAACTCCGGGGTCGTGCCGTCGATCCGCGAACGCGGATCGATCAGGTCGGTCGGGTCGAGCTGGTTCCCGCAGTTGTCGCATTGATCGCCGCGCGCCTCCGAATAACCGCAGATCGGGCACGTTCCCTCGATGTAGCGGTCGGGCAGCGTGTGGCCGGTCGTTGCCGAGAACGACACGAGCTGGGTCTGCTCGATGATGTAACCGCGCTCGTAGAGTGTCTTGAAGATGTCCTGCGTGACGCGCGCGTGGTTCTGCGTGGTCGTGCGCGAGAAGCAGTCGTACGTGATCCCGAGCTTGCGGAAGTCGTCGCGGAAGGATGCGTTGTAGAAGTCGGCGACCTCACCGTAGGACTTCCCCTCCTTGTCCGCCGCGACCATGATCGGCGTGCCGTGCTCGTCGGTCCCGCTGACCATCAGCACGTCGTTGCCACGCAGCCGGTGATACCGGGCGAAGACGTCCGCCGGTACCCCGAATCCGGCCACGTGGCCCAGGTGCCGGTGCCCAGCCGCGTACGGCCAGGCCGGCGCTACGAGGATCTTCCGCTTCGTCGTCGACACGGCGACCCATGATACGAGCGGCTCTCCATAGGCCCGCGAGCAGCAGGGACGCCGCGAGCGCAGCCACGAGCGCGACCGTCGGAACAGCGACGCGCGCTGTCTCGCGAATCACGACATGTGGTGCGGTGCGCGCGGACGCCGGTGCGAGCGCGACCACGGCCGCGTACCCCCGCCGTGCGACTACCTCGGCAACGGGGTCGGCGGCGGGCGAAACCGGACGTGCCGCTCGCGGCGCGAGCCGAGCGGCCGGCGTGACAACGGCGACGGCAGCGGTCGGCACGGTGACGACGCGAACCGTCGGCAGCCGCAGCCGCAGCGGCCGTGGAGCAGGCGCCGACGCGCGGATGACGAGCGCGGACGCCGGCACCACCTGCGGCTCGGCCACGGGGTCGGGCTTGGGCGCCGCCGCGGGCGCGGCAGGCGCGGCCGGCGCGACGGGCACGACCGGAGCCGGAACCAGAACTGCAGTCGGCGCAGCCACCTGCGCGACAGCCGGCTGCGCCGCGACAGGAGCCGGCGCTGGCTGAGGCGCCGGAGCCGCCGTGGGCGGTGGAACCTTCGCCGCACGCGCAGGGAGCAGCGCCGCCGGGTCGACGTACCCCTGCGCCTGAGCGGCGATGCGGACGCCGAGATGCACCGAGCCGGTCTGCCCGACAACGCCGACGGGCGAGCCTTCGGTCACGGCCGTCCCGCGTGTGACGGCGATCGACCCGAGCTGCGTGAGCGTGACGGAGTAGCCGTCGTCGGTGAAAATCGTGACCGACTTGCCCGATCCCGGGACGGAGCCGGCGAACGTGATCGTGCCTGCGCGCGGCGCGACGACGCTCGCGCCGGGGTCACCTGCGACGTCGATGCCGCGATGCTCGCCTGCGGCGTACGGATGCGCCGGGTCGAACGCGAACGGCTGGAGAATTGCGCCGTCGGTCGGCCACGACCATGCGCCCGCTGCGGGAGCACAGACCATCGCCGCCACGGCCACGAGCAGGAGCACGCGACGCATCGGACACCGCCTTGGTTGTCGTTGTTCGAGAACTCCTTCGAGGGTGGCGGCGCCTCGCTGCGTTGTCAAACGAGATTACAAAGTTGTCACAGAGTCGACCGGTAGAGGTCGTTCTTGGACGTGTCCGTTAGTCGCGCGACGACGTCGGCGGCCGTGCGCCTGGGCGTACCGGCCGCGACCAGCTCGGACACGGCGGCGCGCGCCTTGTCCGTCTGCGCCGTCGCGTCGGGACCCTCCCCCGCGCCGACGACGAGCGTGATCTCGCCCTTCGGCGCCTCCGCGAAGCGCGCGGCGACCTCGGCGGCGGAGCCGACGACGACCTCTTCGAACCGCTTCGTCAGCTCACGGCACACAGCAACCGGACGCGCACCCGCAACGGCGGCGAGCGAGCGCAGCGACGTGGGCAGCCGCTGCGGCGACTCGAACGCCACCACGGGCCACGTCCACGCGAGCGTCTCCTCCCACAGAGAAGCCAGCTCGCCCGCGCGGCGCGGCAGGAACCCGACGAAGGCGTACCGGTCGCTGCCGAGGCCGCTCGCGACGAGCGCCGTCTCGACCGCGGACGGCCCGGGCAGCACCGTCACCTCGACACCCGCTTCGCGCGCGGCGCGCACGAGGCGCAGCCCCGGATCGGAGATCCCGGGCATGCCGGCGTCCGTCACGAGCGCCATGCGCTCGCCCGCGACGAGGCGCGGCACGAGCTCAGCGGCCCGCGCCGCCTCGTTGTGCTCGTGGTACGAGACGAGCTTCGCGCGAATCTCGTGACGCTCGAGCAGCCCCCGCGTGTGCCGCGTGTCCTCCGCGAGCACGACGTCCGCCTCGCGAAGCTCCGCGAGCACGCGCAGCGTGACGTCCTCGAGGTTCCCGATCGGCGTCGCGCAGACCGCGAGCACCTAGATCGCCTCGAGCGCGACCAGACCGGCACCGATCAGGCCGGCCTCGGCGCCGAGCAGTGCGCATTCGATCTCGACGTGCTGTCCCGACGTCGGCAGCGCCTCGCGAAGAACTGCACCGCGCGCGGCAGGAACGAGCTGCTCGAACGCAGCGACGCCGAAGCCGCCCCCGATCGCGAAACGCTCCGCGCCGAAGATGTTCACCAGCGACCCGATCGTGATCCCGAGGTGATGGCCGATCGTCGCAAGCTGCGGATGGTGCTGCTCGATCAAGTCGTGCGCCGTCGCGTCGGGCCCGAGCACCTGGTGCGCGAGACGGTTCGCCGCGGTGCCGGAGCAGTACGCCTCGACGTGACCGCGGCCGGAGCATGCGCCCTGGCACGGCTCGCCGTCCTCGACGATCACCATGTGCCCGAGCTCCGTCCACGCGCGGAAGAGCACACCGTCGACGACCACGCCGCCGCCGACGCCCGTCCCCAGCGTGAGCATCACGAAGTTCCCCGTTCCGCGGCCGACACCGTGGACGTACTCGGCGTACGCCGCGCAGGTCGCGTCGTTCTCGACCGCGACGGGAAGCTGCAGGCGCTCGTGCATCTCACGCTCGAATGGGACGTCGCGCAGTGGCGTATTGACCGAGCCGAGCGCGATGCCGTCGCGGTGGTCGATCCGCGACGGGATGCCGAACCCGACCGCGGCGACGCCTTCGAGGGGCAGCTCGCGCACCGCGGCGGCGAGGCCGTCGAGCAGCGCATCCTGCGACGTCGTCGGCGTCGGGTGCTCGACCGTCTGCGTGACCGTCCCATCCTCGATGACACCCGCGAGGATCTTGGTCCCGCCGAGATCCACGCCTATGACCCGGTTGGCACTCATGACTGAGGGGTAACGTAACCCGCCGGATGGCGGGGGAAGAGAAGCCGTATCGCGTCTATCGCGGGGGCCGCGCGAAAGGGAAGGTCCCTTCGGCGGCCGATCGCCCTGCACGCATTCGCCCCGGCAAGCAGGGCGGCGGCAGCGGCGGCGGCGGGAAGGCAGCGCGCTCCGACTACCGCGGCCCGAGTCGCGGCGGCGCAGCGCGGCGCGGACCGCGCTGGGGCCGGCGCATCGGCCTCGGCCTGCTCGCGCTCGTCGTGCTGTTCGTCGTGTGGGCGGTCGCGAGCTGGTTCTCGTTCTCGAGCGGCGTCTCGGACGCCAACAAGCGCCTCGACCCGAACGCGAAGGCCGCGCTCACCAAGCAAGGCGGGCTGCTTCTCTCGCATTCGACGACCGTGCTGCTGCTCGGCACCGACAACGGCGAGATCGGCCGCTCCGGCGACCGCCATTCGGACTCGATGATGCTGATGCGCACCGATCCCTCGCATCACCGCATCTACTACCTGTCGATCCCGCGCGACATCGTCGTCCCGATACCCGGCTCGTCCGAGCAGAAGATCAACGCGGCGATGCAGATCGGCGGCCCCGCGCTCGCGATCCGCACCGTGCACGACTTCACAGGGCTGCCGATCGATCACGTCGTCATCGTGAACTTCGCCGACTTCAAGGACCTGATCAACTCCCTCGGCGGGATCACCGTCAACGTGCCGAAGCCGATCCGCTCGAACCGGTTCGACTGCCCGTACTCGACGCAGGCGCGTTGCCAGAAGTGGCAGGGCTGGCGCTTCGCGAAGGGCTCGCAGCACATGAACGGCGAGCGCGCGCTGATCTACTCGCGCATCCGCGAGAACTCGCTCAACCCCGCCGACAACGACATCACGCGCGGCGCGCGGCAGCAGGCCGTGATGGACGCGACGCTCGCGCAGATCACGTCGCCCGGCGTGCTGATCTCGCTCCCGTGGGACGGCGGCAAGATGGCGAAGCCGCTGACCACCGACATGTCGGCGTGGCAGCTGGTGCAGTTCGGCTGGGCGCGGTTCCGCTCGTCGTCCAGCAGCGCGATCCACTGCCGGCTCGGCGGCGACCTGGGCGGCGGCGGCACCGGCCAGCCGAGTGAGGACAACCCGGCGACGCTCGCGATGTTCCTCGGGAAGTCCGCCCCGCAGCCGCCCACCGACCCGTTCGGGCCGGGCTGCGAGATCGGCCACCCGCTCCAGTAACGTTGCCCCTGTGGGCATCGTCTCTTTTCTCCTGTTCGGGCTGCTCGCCGGCCTCGTCGCCCGGCTGCTGACGCCGGGGCGGCAGGCGATCGGGTGCCTGCCAACGCTCGCGGTCGGCGTGCTCGGCGCGCTGCTCGGCGGCGTCATCGGCAACGTCGTCCTCGGCCACAAGGTGCACTTCGGCTGGCACCTCGGGCCGTTCCTGCTCGCGGTGGTCGGCGCGGTCGCGCTGCTGCTCCTGCTGGAGACGTTCGCCGGCAAGCGCCGCATGCGCCGGCCCTGGTAGCGGTCGGGCCGTATGTCCCGTCCCGAACCCCCACCCACCCCGGGGAAGAGGAACGGACGCGCCGTTCCGACGATGCCACGCAAATCCGCGCGTGAGCATCACGCGAACGAAAGAAGTGTGTGCCGATTCGCCAACAGCGCTGCGCGCGGAGCGAGCGGCGGAGCTACGCGTCGGCGGTCTTCTTGCCGTCGCCGCTCGACGAGCTCGAGCCGCTGTCGGACGAGCCGCCGGAAGAATCCGAGCCGCCGGAAGACGAGCCTTCCGAGCCGGAGCTGGAGCCGGAGCCGGAGCTCTCCTTGCTCGCGCCCTTCGACTTCTTGCCGTAGTCGGTCGAGTAGAAGCCGGAGCCTTTGTAGTGCACGGCGACCGGATGCAGCACGACGACGAGTGGCGCGGCGCCGCAGACCTCGCACTTCTCCGGCCCGGGCTCGGTCATCCCGTGGAAGACCTCGAACAGGTGCCCGTTCGGGCACTTGTACTCGTAGATCGGCATCGGATCGGCAAGGCTAGCAGCGCCTCCCTGGCGCGCCGCCCCGGGGCGATAGCCTCGCCACAGGCGTGAGACGCACCGCCCGCCTCTCGATGCTGTGCCTGATCGCGGCGCTCGCCGCGCCCGCCGCCGCGTGGGCGCACGCGACACTCGTCCGCACGCAGCCCGCGAACGGCGCCGTCCTTGTCCACGCCCCGCGCGCCGTCGTCGTGACCTTCGACGACACCGTGCGCGTCGCGTCGGGCAACGAGGTCGTCGCGAACACGACGAGCACGCCCGTCACCACCGGCGCCGCAGTCGCCCACGGGCGCACGCTGACGATCCCGCTCCGCGCGAACCTGGCCGACGGCGACTACAGCGCGCGCTGGAGCATCGTCTCCGACGACGGGCATCACGAAGAGGGCGTCATCGCCTTCGCAGTCGGGGCGGGCAGCGCCGCACCGACCTCGGTCCTCGCCGCAAAGACTCAGCTCGGCTGGTGGGCGGCGGCGTTCCGCCTCCTCTTCTACCTCGGCCTGCTCACGGCGGGCGGCCTGTCCGTCTTCGGCACCCGCAACCGCGACGTGCCCGGCGAGCGCCTCGCGCATCTTCTCTTCTTCTCGCTGCTCGTCGCCTTCCTCGGCGCGAGCGGCGCCGTCCACGCGGCCCCCTCGGGAACACGCAACGCACTCGTCCTCGACGTCGCACTCGGCCTCGCGCTCGCCGGCAGCGCGGCCGCTGCGCTCGCGCCGCGCGCGCGCCGGCTGCTGCCGGTCGCGTACAGCTGCTCACTGGCGTTGCTCCTGACGCCGA
>DASZBP010000069.1:0-5414 GCA_035943915.1 Gaiellaceae bacterium
CCAAGACTCCGTCGTAGGGCATGGAAGCGATGTTAGTGCAGGTACGGTCGCTGCCTTGCTCGCGGGCCAGGCAATCCCGTCAGACGTTGCAGGCCCCCAGTGGCGGCGTCCCTACGCCGGGTATCTAGCTTCCGGCTCGCCCTTGGCGACGTGCATGTTCCAGAGCAGGTTGGCGAGATACGCGGGATCAACGGTCGGTCCCCAGTCTCGCCCGCCGCTCGCCTTGGCCTGTTCGGCATACGCATGGAAGGCGCTGTTCTCGATCAGGGCGCCGATGTAGAGCATTCCGACGAACACCCCCTTGTCGGCGACTTCGGCGTGCAGTGATTGCAGGTAGTTGCGCTGCGCGGCCTGCGCTGGACCGGAGCCGCTCATGTTCGGAAGGCCGTGGAGGGTGCTTGCACCCTGCGCGGTCAGGATGGCGCCGTCTCCCTGCTCGAGCATGTGCGGAAGGAACTCCTGCACGAGCGCGAGGAACGAATAGAACACCAACGGCATGAACGCCTCTGCGCGCTGCGGCGTCAGGTCGACAGCTGCGACGAACCCACTGTCCAGCGTCGGCGCGTAGTAGATCGTGTCAGGTTCGCCGACTACCGCGCGAATCCGAGCGGCCAGTTCCGGAACCGCCTCGATGTCGGAGAGATCGGCGGTGACGGCGTACGCGTCTGCACCGGCGTCTTTCAGACTCTCTGCTAGCGACGTCAGCGGCTCACTCCGGCGAGCGACGAGTACGACGTCGTACCCGCCTCGGGCGTAGCGGCGAGCCACGGCTTCGCCGAGACCGGGACCGACGCCGAAGACCGCGATCGACTTGGGCATGACACCTCCTGTGGCGGGAGGCGAACGATAGATCCTCGCGCACGTCAGACGCCCACGCGGCGAATCTCGATAGCGTCGCGGAACAATCGAAGGTTCGAACTCTCCTCCCTTGCCGCGCTGGTTCGGACCTAGAGCCAGCGCAGCTGACCCGGCCGTAGCGGCCCTGATCGACCGCATCGCGCAAGGGGCCGGCTGGGCGGACATCGGCGGCGCGTTCAATCTCAACGTGCGGATAGACGCTGAGCCGCCGGTCGTCCTCCGGGTCCATCGGCCCTGGGTGCGCGGCGGGCGGGTAGCGGGGCTGCGGCGCCTGCGGGAGCGGCTCCAGGCAACGCCGGTCCATGTCGCTCGGCCGATTCGGGTCTTCGGTCGCGACGTGCTGAGGGTCGCTGATCGCTGGGCTGAGCTCGAGGAGTTCGTCGGTCACGCCGAGCCACGGGCGAACGAGGACTCCTACATCCGCCTGTTCGCGGAGCTCGGATATGTTCACGCTGCGCTCGAAGAAGTCTGGGAGCCCGCTCCGCCCGAACCCCTCGACGACCACAGGACATTCGGGCAACTGCGTTACTCGGTCGGCTTCACACGCCGCAGGCTCGGACCGCGGAGCGAGCCCGTCGTGCGCCGGATGCGCCTACTGACCCGCGAGCTCTCCAAGCTCCGCACGGAAGTCGAGCTGCCATGCGCTCCGATACATGGGGACTACAAACTGGGCAACACAGGAGCGCTTCCAGACGGCTCGTGGGCAACCTTCGACCTGGATTTCGCCAGAGTCAGGGAGCGGGTGTACGACGTCGCGGCCAGCCTGCACCACGTCGCGCAAAGCGGAGACTTGCTCGAGCCGCGACGACTACTCGACGCCTACGAAGGCACGGCGCCCAAACCGCTGACGCACGACGAGCACCGTTGGCTCCCCGGTGCTCTCGCCCTCATACCCTTGCACTGGGCCGCCACCGCGGGACTCGTGGGCGACGGAGTCCATGAGGCCGAGCGCGCAATGGACGCCGCCGAGGCCTGCTGGTCGCGACGAGATGAACTGTCGAGTTAAGCTTCCCGTGTCATGTCGATGATGGTGATGGTTCGTGCGTTCCGCCCGCGTCCCACAGGGACGCCCGGGCGGACGGCACCTACTTCGTAGTAGGGCGCTCGCCGAGTCCATCGTCCGCGATGCGGGCGTGCAGGCGGGAGACCTCGTGCTGGACATCGGGGCCGGCTCCGGCATGCTCACGGCGCCGCTGCTCGCCGTCGGCGCGCGGGTGGTTGCGGTGGAACCGGATCGCGAGCTCGGCTCGCGCCTGCGGCGAGCATGCCCCGGCGCCGAGATCGCGGCGTGCGACTGGCGCGCGACGCAGTGGCCGCGCGAGCCATTTCACGTCGTCGCGAACCTGCCGTTCGCCGAGGCGGCGGAGATCTGCCGTGTGCTCTTCGATCCGCGGCTGCCGCTCGTCGGTGCCGAGCTGATCGTCGAGTGGGACTTCGCGGCGAAGCGCGCGCGGCTCTGGCCGAGCACCGCGCAGACGGTCGTATGGAACGCGTGGTTCGAGCTCGCTGTGACACGCCGGCTGTCGCCGTCCGCGTTCGTGCCGCGGCCGTCTGTCGCGGCCGGCGTGTTGCGCGCGCGTCGACGTGGCGTCCCTCTCGTCGATCCCCGGTTGGCGTCGCGCTACGACCGCTTCGTCCGCGACGCGTTCCGCCGCCGTGCCGATGCACGTGACCTCGATCCACACGCGTGGGCGGCTAGATTCCACGCATGATGGAAGAGGCGAAATTCGAAGATCGCGGCGACGGCGTCGTGGTTGCCAGTCAAGGTTGGTTCGTGATGAACGCGCGCGACGCGCGCTGGTTCGAGCAGCCTGGGCGACGTCACAGCCTTCCGTTCACCGGCTGCGACGAGTACGAAGCGGAGACGTTCTTCCCGATGCTCGGCATGGCGCTGCGCGTGCTCGAGCCGGGTGCGCCAATGTCGATCTACCACTGGGAGACGGAGGCAGAGGATTTCCTCGTGCTCTCGGGCACACCGATCGTGATCATCGAGGAGCAAGAGCGTCAGCTGAAGCAGTGGGACTTCGTCCACTGCCCTCCGGGAGCGAAGCACGCGCTCGTCGGCGCCGGCGATGGCCCGAGCGTGATCCTCTGCGCGAGCTCGCGCCAGTTCCAGAAGGACGGGCCGTGGGGCTTCTACACCGTGAGCGAGGCGGCAGCGAAATACGGCGCGTCGCCGCCGGAGACCACCCAGGACGGCGAGATCGCCGACAAAGACTGGCCCCCCAGCCACGAGTCGCGCTACCAGGACGGCTGGCTCTCCTAGAACGTCCGTTCGGATCCGTAATCTGACCCTGTGATCGCGCGCCTCAGAGGCCGCATCGCCGGCCGTGCCGGCGGCGGGCTGATCGTCGACGTCAACGGCGTTGGCTACCTCGTCAACGCAACGCCGTCGGTGCACCGCCTCGGCGACGGCGATGTGACGATCGAGATCTTCACCGTCGTCCGCGAAGACGCATTACAGCTGTACGGCTTCGCGACCAGTGATGAGCGCGAGCTGTTCGAGTTGTTGCTCGGCGTGAACGGCGTCGGCCCGAAGGTCGCGCTTGCAATCGTGTCGGGCTCACCCGCGTCGGAGCTGAAGCGCGCGATCGCGCGCGACGACGTGAAGCGCTTCCAGGCGATCCCCGGCATCGGGTTGAAGACGGCCCAGCGCGTCGTGCTCGAGCTCAAGGAGAAGCTGTCGCTGATCGACACCAACGACGACGCGCCCGGCGGAGATCTCACGGCGCGCGACGCACTCGTCGAGCTCGGGTGGTCGCTGGTCGACGCGGAGCGCGCGCTCGCGCACGTCGATCCCGACCTGCCGCTCGAAGAGCAGGTGCGCGAGGCGCTGCGGAGCGCGGCATGAGGCGTAGGCTCGACGGAGCCGTTCAGCGGAGCCGCCGGCTTCGCCGGTGGTGGAGCAAATGAGCCAGTTCCTCACCGCCGTCGCGGAGGACCCGGACGAGGAGTTCGAGCGGTCGCTGCGGCCGCGCTCGCTCGGCGACTTCGTCGGCCAGGAGCGGGTCAAGGAGCAGCTGTCGATCGCGTTGTCGGCGGCCAAGGCGCGCGGCGAAGCGCTCGACCACGTGCTGCTCGCCGGACCGCCGGGCCTCGGGAAGACGTCGCTCGCGCAGATCGTCCGCAACGAGCTCGGCGTCGGCATTCGCCAGGTTGCAGGCCCCGCGCTCGACAAGAAGGGCGACATGGCGGCGATCCTCACGACGCTCGAGCCGCGCGACGTGCTGTTCGTCGACGAGATCCACCGCCTGAACCGCGCCGTCGAGGAGATCCTCTATCCGGCGCTCGAGGACTTCAGGCTCGACATCATCGTCGGGCAAGGCCCGGGAGCGCGCACGCTCACGCTCGACCTGCCGCCGTTCACGCTGATCGGCGCAACGACGCGCACGGGGCTGCTCACCACGCCGCTGCGCGACCGCTTCGGGCTCACGTTCCGGCTCGACCTCTACGGACCCGAGGAGCTCGCACGCATCGTGCGACGCTCCGCGCGCATCCTCGACGTCGAACTCGACGACGATGCCGCCGAGCTGATCGCCGGACGCGCCCGCGGAACGCCACGTATCGCCAACCGGATCCTGCGCCGTGTCCGCGACGTCGCCGAGGTGCGTCACCAGGGTGTCGTCACGACGGCGATCGCCGAGGAGGCGCTCGCGCTGCTCGAGGTCGACGCAGCGGGGCTCGAGAAGTTCGACCGCGACCTGCTGCGCTGCGTCGTCGAGCGGTTCTCGGGCGGCCCGGTCGGGCTCTCGACGCTCGCGGTCGCGCTCGGCGAGGAGCCCGAGACGATCGAGGACGTCTACGAGCCGTACCTGCTGCAGCTCGGGTTTTTGCAGCGCACGCCGCGCGGGCGCATCGTCACCGACCTCGGCCGCGGTCATCTCGGGGAAGCCCGCGCTTCAGGAACGCTCTTCTGATGGCGATACTCATCCTGTGACCACCGAAGCTCCACGCGCCGACGCGGCAGCAGCGTCGGTCGGCGCGACCGACCTCTTCGTGTTGCGCCGCGTCAGCGGCAGCCGATTCGTGCATTTCGGCGGGGCCGGTCGCGGCTCCGGTTGGGCCGGGCTCGTGGAGGTGTCGAGCGACGACGAGGCATCGCTGCGCGAGACGCTGCAGAGCCGCCGTCCCGTTCGCCTGGATCACGGCGGAAAGGAGCTCGTGTTCGGGCCGTATTACGCGCGCGCCGCTGCCTTCGTCCCGGTGACGAACGACGTCGTCGTCGTGTTCGGCTCCGACGGCACCGGCCTCGACGAGCCCACGGACGACGCGCTGCATTCGGCGGCGATGCTCGCTGCGGAGGCGGTCAGTTCGGTGACGCCTGCGAAGGCGCTCGCCGACCAGCTCGAGGAGCTCGAAGCCGTTCGCGCCGTGCTGACGGCACCGATTGGGGACGACGTCGACGCGACGGCACGCGCACTGGCGCAGATCGCCGCAGAATCGCTGTCGTGCGAAATCGGCGCGCTCTATCTCGCAGAGCCGGAGCGCATCGTCATCGCGGAGCGCGGCTGGTCGCTGCAGTCTTCACCGGAACAGGTGCGCAGCGCGCTCGCGTC
>DASZBP010000070.1:0-7599 GCA_035943915.1 Gaiellaceae bacterium
GCGCGAGAACCTCTGTCTGCCGCTGTGGGCCGGCATCACGGAGGAACAGCAGGAGGAGGTCGTTTCGGTCCTGAAGCGCGCCTCCGAGCTCGTTCGCTCGTAGGCCGTGCGCTTTCCGGTCAACAGGCACCGGGTCTGGCAGCTCGTATTCGATGCGTTCCTCGTTGGCGCGGCCTGGCGCCTCACGTTCTTCCTGAGCTTCGACAAGAAGGTGCCGGTTTACTACCGGCACTACCTCGACTGGCAGGTGATCGCGGAGGTCGCGGCGATCACCCTTGCGACGTTCGTCGTGTTCGGCTTCTACGACCGCTGGTGGCGGTACGTGTCGACGCGCGACATGTGGGGCGCGTTCCGCGGCGCGACCGTCGCCGCGGCGCTGACCTTCCTTGCGCTCTACGCGTTCCCGCCGGCACACACGTCGCGGCTTCCGCACCGCATCCCCGCGCTCGACTACCTGCTGCTGCTCGCGTTCGTCGCAGGCACGCGGCTGCTCGCGCGCACGCTGATCGAGCGTCCCCAGTCCGGGATCGTCGCGCGCGGCAAAGAGGTGCTGATCATCGGCGCCGGCGACGCCGGGCAGCTGCTGATCCGCGAGATGCAGCGCAACCGGCAGCTGAGCTACACGCCGATCGGGCTCGTCGACGACGATCCACGCAAGAAGAACCTGCGCATTCACGGCGTTCGCGTGATCGGCACCACTTCCGATCTTCGCCATCTGCTCCGCGACAACAAGCCCGACGAGGTGCTGATCGCGATCCCGTCGGCCGCCGGCGAGACGCGCAACGCGATCGTCGAGGCGTGCCGCGAGGCGAACGTCCCGGTGAAGACGCTGCCGGGGCTCTACGAGCTGATCGCGGGCGACGTCGACCTCGCGCTGCAGATCCGGCCTGTTCAGGTCGAGGACGTGCTCGGCCGCGAGCAGGTCGAGGTCGACCTCGAGGCGGTGGCGACGTACGTGAAGGGGCGCGTGGTGATGGTCACCGGTGCGGGTGGCTCGATCGGATCGGAGCTGTGCCGCCAGCTTGCGCGCCTCGGCGTGTCGCAGCTCGTGCTCGTCGACCGCGCGGAGTCGTCCCTGTTCGAGATCGAGCGCGAGCTCGTCGACGCGCGCGACTTCAGCGCCGGCGTCCCGATCCTCGCCGACTGCGGCGACCGCACGAAGATGCGCGCGGTCTTCGAGAGCTACCAGCCGCGCGTCGTGTTCCACGCGGCGGCGTACAAGCACGTCAGCATGCTCGAGCTCAACCCGCTGCAGGCGATCCGCAACAACGTCATCGGGACGCGCAACCTCGTCGAGGAGGCGATCGAAGGCGGCGTCGAGCGGTTCGTGCTCATCTCGACCGACAAGGCGGCGCGGCCGAAGAACGTCATGGGCCAGTCGAAGGCGCTGTGCGAGTGGATCATCGAGTCGTTCGCGCTGCGCCCCGAGGTCGAGACACGCTTCGTCGCGGTGCGCTTCGGCAACGTGCTCGGCTCGGCGGGCTCGGTCATCCCGATCTTCCGCAAGCAGATCGAGCGTGGCGGCCCTGTCACCGTGACGAGCCCGGAGATGACGCGCTTCTTCATGACGATCCCGGAAGCCTCGTCGCTCGTCGTTCAGGCAGGCGCGATGGGCGGCCGCGGGCAGGTCTACGTGCTCGACATGGGCGAGCCGGTGAACATCCTCGATCTCGCGAAGCAGATGATCCGCCTCTCGGGCAAGGAGGAGTCGGAGATCCCGATCGTGTTCACGGGCGCGAAGCCCGGTGAGAAGGTGCACGAGGTGCTGTGGAACGAGGGTGAGATGGTCGGCCCGACGTCACATCCGAAGATCATGCGCGCGGCGCGCGTCGTGATCGACCACGGCTGGCTCGACGACTCGCTGGCCGAGCTCGAGCGCCTCGTCGACGAGGGCGCGACGGTGCAGGCGGTCGCGAAGCTGCAGTCGATGATCGACGAGCCGCGGCGCATCGGCACCGAAGCGGTGCTCGAAGACACGTTGCATTAACGGCACACCTGCGCGCCGAACTCGCGGCTACGGTGGCCGGATGGAGCTGAATCCCGAGCAGCAACGCGCCGTCGGGGCCGTGCGCGGCCCCGTCTGCATCCTCGCCGGCGCCGGCTCGGGCAAAACGACGACGATCACGCACCGCATCGCCGAGCAGGTGCGGTCAGGCGCGTTTCGCGCCGACCAGATCCTTGCGGTGACGTTCACGGACAAGGCCGGGACAGAGCTGCGCGAGCGGCTGTCACGGCTCGGCGCGGGCCGCGTGCGCGCGGGCACGTTCCACTCGGCGGCCTTGCGCCAGCTGAGGCACTTCGCGCCGGGCAGCGTCGGGCGGATCATGCCGTCGAAGGTCCCGCTGCTCCGCCAGATCGGCAACAGGCTCCCGGGCGCGTTCAAGTTCCGGCCCGCGGCCGACCTCGCGTCCGAGATCGAGTGGGCGCGCAACCGCCGCATCACGCCGGAGCGCTATCTCGCCGAGGCCGGCGAGCGCGTCACGCCGATCCCTCCGGATTTGATGGCGCGCGTGTTCCGCGACTACGAGCGCGGCAAGCAGTCCGAAGGGCTCATCGACTTCGAGGACCTGCTCGAGCTCGCGATCGGCATGTTCGAGAACGACGACGCCGCGCGCGCGACGTTCCAGGCGCAGTACTGCGCGTTCACGGTCGACGAGTACCAGGATGTGAACCTGCTGCAGCAGTCGCTGCTCGACCTGTGGCTCGGCGATCGCGACGACCTGTGCGTAGTCGGTGACGACTACCAGTCGATCTACTCGTTCACCGGCGCAGGCCCCGAGCACCTGCTCGCGATGCCGCAGCGGTTCCCGAGCACGCACGTCGTGCGGCTCGAGGAGAACTACCGCTCGACGCCTCAGGTGCTCGCGCTCGCGAACCGGCTCGTGCCGAAGCTCGGCGGTGCCGAGAAGGTGTTGCGCGCCACGCGGGCCGACGGGCCCGAGCCGTCCGTGCTGCCATTCGCGACCGCGGCGGAAGAGGACGCAGCGATCGTCGCTGCGATCCGCGCGCTCGACTGCCCGCTCGAAGAGGTCGCGATCCTCTGCCGTACGAACGCGCGCCTCGCCGACTTCGAGGAAGCGCTGCACGACGCGGGCCTGCCGTTCCAGGGCGCGTCGCTCCTCGAGCGCGAAGCGGCGCGGCGCGTGCTGCGTCGCGTCGAGCGCTCGAGCGAGCCGGCGTCGTCGCTCGTGCGCGACGCAGCGCTCGAAGCAGGCTGGCTGCCGGAGTTGCCAGACGCACTCGGCGAACGCGAGCTCGTACGTCAGGCCGACCTCGCGCGTCTCGTCACGCTGTCGGCGGCATTCGACGGTGACGCCGCTGCGTTCGCCGCCGACCTGCGCGAGCGCTTCTCACCCGGCGGCGACGGTGCGCGGGGCGTCAACCTCCTGACGCTGCATCGCGCGAAAGGCCTCGAGTTCGAAGCCGTGTTCCTGCCGCGCCTGCAGGAGAAGGAGCTGCCGATCCGCCAGGCGAAGTCCGATGCGGCGATCGCCGAGGAGCGGCGGCTGCTCTACGTCGGCCTCACGCGCGCGAAGCGTCTCCTCTGGGTCAGCTGGTCGGGCAAGCCGAGCCGCTTCCTCACGGAGCTCGGCGCGCGTAGCAGCACGCGCGCCACGACGGAGAAGGCAGAGTGGACCGCGACCGGCTTGAAGCTGCGCGAGTGGCGACTCGAGCGGGCGCGCCGCGATGCGGTGCCACCGTACGTCGTGTTCCACGACAGCGTCCTGCACGCGATCGCGCACGCGGAGCCTTCGTCGCTCGGCGAGCTGTCGCAGATCGCGGGCGTCGGCCCGGCGAAGCTCGAGCGCTACGGCGACGAGCTGCTCGCCGCGCTAAGCGTCGAGCGCGCTTAGCAGCAGGTCGAGCATCAGCTGCGGGTCGCGCCGCACGCGCTCCCCGGTGTGGTCGCGCTTGTGCAGGTCGAGCGCGCGCGGGTCGGTCAGCGGGCGCAGGCGTCCCTGGCGGATCAGCTCCTCGTCGACACCGCCGAGCCGTCCGCCGTAGGTCGTGTAGACCGGCACGCCGAGCGCGGCCGCCTCGCGGTTCATCGTCCCGCCGGCGGAGACGACGAGGTCGGCGGACGCGATCAGGCTCTGCGCGTCGACCGCCTGCTCGGGGACGATCACGGACGGCAGCGCGAGCGACTTCACGAAGTCGCGCTGCTCCTCGGTGCGCGGGATGACAAACGCGTGCACGTCGTCGAGACGGCCCAGGTGCTCCAGCGTCTGCGGGAACAGCGGGTTCGAATGGCGGTGGTACAGCGACACGTCGGGCGGCGGCCGCAGGACGACGAGCACCTTGTTGCGGTCGATGCCCCAGTCGTCGAGCACCTGCTCGCTCGCCTCGAAGTCGGAGAGGTAGTACTCCTCTTTCAGCCCCGGGTACTGCTGCAGCTTCGGCGGCACCGCGCCGTACTTCGCGAGGCGCGCGGGAGGGATGGAGTCGGGCACCACGACGCGGGTCGCTGCGCGGCATCCGAGCTGATGCTGCAGGTACGCCCACTCGTAGTCGAACGTCGTCGAGCTCGGGATGCCAAGCCGGCGCGCGGTCATCGTCAGCTCGTGCGAGCCGTGGGCCAGCGCGATGTCGAAGTCGCGGCCCTTCGCCCACTTGCGCAGCGCCTTCATCCGCGATTGCATCTGCCGCGCCTTGCCGAGCGCGGAGCGTCCACCGTGATGGCCGATGACCGTCGCCGTCATGCCGTGGGACTCGATCAGCTGCAGCGTCTGCGCGTACTGACGCGCGGTGATCTCGACCTCGTGGCCCTGCGCTTGCAGCCGCTCGACCAGCGGCCGGAACACGAGCGGGTGCGCGCTCGCGGTGAAGTCGACCCATACCTTCATCCCGCTCCACCCCCTGCGAAGCCGGGGGCTCCGCTCCTGGTCGGCTCCGTCGAGCCTACGCCGATCATCCCGTCACTGCTTCCAGCGAGGTGTCGCGCCTAATCCCCTCGACGTGCCGCTCGTACCAGAGCGTGAACGCAAGCAGGCCCCACAGCTGCCGCGACAGGTCGTCGCGCCCGGCGACGTGATCGTCGAGCACGCGGTTCACTGCAGCCTGGTCGAGGAAGCCCTGACGTCCCGCGGCGGAGAGCGTCTCACGCGCGAAGGGCTCGAGGTCGCCGCGCAGCCACGCGGCGGCGGGAATCGAGAACCCGCGCTTGCGTCCGTGCACCACCTCACGCGGCAGCAGGGGCTCGACGGCCTTCCGCAGCAGCCGCTTCTTCGACAGCCCGCGCACCTTGTGGCGCACGGGCAGCGAGAACGCGAAGTTCGCGACGACGGTGTCCATGAACGGGACGCGCGCCTCGAGCGACCACGCCATCGACGCGCGATCCGTCTTCGTCAGCAGGTCGTCCACGAGGTAGATGCCGAAGTCGACGTCCTGCAGGCGTGTCAGCAGCTCGTGCCCGTCCGTCTCGGCGAAGCGTTCGCGGTACACCCCGAGCGGATCGAACGAGGAGGCCGAGCCGCGCAGCTCGGCGCGCGCGTCGGCGGAGAAGATCTCCTTCCACCCGTGATGCCGCTCGAGCGGCGGGAGGTGCGCAGCGCGTGCGAAGCGCTTCGCCTTGTAGTCGAAGCTGAGCTTGCTGTTCGAGCTCGGCAGCCTGTCGACGAGCGGGCGCGCGCGCGCCGCGAGCGGGCCGACACGCTCGGCGAGCTGGTCGGCGACGTACGTGTAGTAGCCACCGAAGAGCTCGTCGCCGCCCTCGCCGGACAGCGCCACCTTCACGTCCTCCGCCGCGAGCTTCGACACCAGATACGTCGGGAGCGCGGACGAGTCGGCGAACGGCTCGTCGAAGGCGTCGGCCAGCGCGGGCAGCAGCAGGGCTGCGTCGGGGTTGATCACGAGCTCGCGATGAACCGTCCCGTAGCGCTGCGAGACGAGGTGCGCGCCGTCGAGCTCGTCGAACGACGACTCCTCGAAGCCGATCGAGAACGTGCGCACAGGCTCCGACGACTCCTCGGCCGCGAGCGCCGCAAGGGCGCCCGAGTCGACGCCGCCGGAGAGCATCACGCCGACGGGGACGTCGGCGATCATGTGCGCGCGCACGGAGTCGCGCAGGCGGGCGCGACACTCCTCGATCAACTCAGCTTCGTCGTCGTCGTGACGCGCCGGTAGCGGACCGGTGCGGGCGTATTGCCGTGTTGCCATGTCACCGTGCTGCCATGTCAGCACGTGGCCAGGGAGCAGCTTGCGAATCTCCTTGAAGATCGAGAGCGGGCCGGGAATCGAGTTGAAGGCGAGGAACGCCTCGAGCGCGTCGAGGTCGATCTCGCCGCGGGGAAGCGCGTCGAGCTCCGATGCGAACGACAGCTCGCCGTCGACGTGGCGGTAGTACAACGGCTTGATGCCGAAGCGGTCGCGCGCGAGGACAAGCTGCTCGCGCCTCGCGTCCCAGATCGCGACCGCGAACATGCCGCGCAGCCGCTCGAACAGGCCGAGGCCCCATTCCTCGTAGCCGTGCACGTGGATCTCCGTGTCGCACGCGGTGGTGAAACGGTGGCCGGCGCGGCGCAGCTCGTGCGTGAGCTCGCGGTAGTTGTAGAGCTCGCCGTTCTGCACGACGACGACGGAGCTGTCCTCGTTCGCGATCGGCTGGTCGCCGCCCGCAAGGTCGATGATCGAGAGACGCCGCGAGGCGAGGCCGATCCCGCCGTCGACATGCGCGCCTTCCGCATCGGGGCCGCGGTGAATCAGCGTCTCTGACATGCGCTTCAGCCGGTCACGGTCGACGGCCCCCCGCGCGGTTGCGATTCCGCAGATCCCGCACATGGGATTTGAGTCTACGGACGGACGGTCTGGCGGAGCACGCGAAGCCCCGTCATGAAGAGAGTCCGCACGTAGAGCCGCACACTGCGGTCGGCGATCCACTCGAGATCGTGGGCGAGCTTCTCGGCCATCGAGGTCTCGTAGCTGCGGCGCACCTGCGCGAAGCCCGTGAGCCCCGGCCGCACGACGAGCCGCTGCCAGTACGCCGGCAGCTCGGTCGCGAGCTCGGCGAAGAAGCGCGGGCGGATCGGGCGCGGGCCGACGAACGACATGTCGCCGCGCAGCACGTTCCACAGCTGAGGGATCTCGTCGAGCTGCGACGCCTTCAGCCAGCGGCCGACGGTCGTCAGCTCCGCCTCGGTCTGCCGCACGAGCTCCTCGCCGAGGTACTGGCCGATGCGCTCCTCCGCGCCGGGCCGCAGCGTGCGGAACTTCAGCATCGGGAAGAAGCGCCCGCCGCGGCCGACGCGCTCGCCGCGGTAGAGCACGGGCGAGCCGGACGTCACACGCAGGACGAGCGCGATCACGAACGCCGGGATCAGCAGCAGCACGCCGAAGACCAGCGCGAAGAAGATGTCGAGCGCGCGCAGCTCGAAGTCGATACGGCGATGTTGGGCATCCGACGCGAGGCGGCGGTAGCCGGTGACGAGGCTGTCTTGCAGCCCGGGCTGCGCCGGTTGCACGCCTGGATGCTAGACCGTGCAGCGTGATCGTCACCGGCATCGACCATGTGCAGATCGCCGCGCCGCCCGGCTGCGAGGCCGCCGCGCGCGCGTTCTATGGCGGTCTGCTCGGACTGGAGGAGCTGCCGAAGCCCGAGCCGCT
>DASZBP010000071.1:0-8595 GCA_035943915.1 Gaiellaceae bacterium
GACGACGTCCAGCGTTCCGTGATGTGCGACCAGCGCAAGGATCGCGAGCGACGCGGTGAGGCCGGCAACGCCGAGCGTCATCGTCGGCCGGGCGTGATGCGCGACGAAGCGCGCGCTGATCAGCACGCCGGCCGCTCCGGCCGCGCCCGACACGAGCAGGATCGGGCTGATCGCACCCGTCGAGAAGCCGCCGAGGTTCAGCAGGAACACGGTGATGTACGTGAGCATCGCGAACGCTCCCGTCATCGTCAGCGCGAGCGCGACCTGCACGAGCGTGAAGCGGCGAACGCTCGGATGCGGCGCTTCCTGTTGCTCTTCTTCGACGACCGTGGGCGGCAGCAGCACGAAGATCGCGGTCAGCGACACGAGGCCGAGCCCGCTTGCCGCGAGCGTCGACACGCGCCAGCTCGTCTGCTGGCCGAGCCACGTGACCGCGGGAATGCCCACCACGCTCGCCAGCGAGCTGCCGGAGAAGACCATTGCGAGGGCGTGGCCGCGACGATCGCGCGGCACGAGAGCGGCACCGGCGGCCGCGACGACCGCCCAGAAGACGCAATGCCCCGAAGCAATCGCCAGGCGCGTGCCGAGCAGCTGCCCGTACGTCTGCGCGGCCGCGCCCGCTGCGCAGCCGAGCACGAAGACGACAAGCGCGCCGGTCAACAGCCGTTTCCGCGTGAACCGTCGCGTCAGCAGCGCGAGCGGGACCGACCCGACGACGACGACCAAGGCGTACGCCGTGACGAGATAGCCGGTCGCGGAGCGTGAGCGGTGCAGGCTGTGCGCGAGCTGCGGCAGCAGCCCGACCGGGATGTTCTCCGTCGTCACGAACGCGAACGTCGCAAGGCCGAGCGCAGCCAGCGCCGCCGTGACGCGCCAACTCTCGCGCTGCGGAGTCAGCTTTCCAGCCGGCGGAGCATGGTGACCGCCTTGCCGTGCTCGGCGACCTCGGTGAAGCCGTTGCGCTCGTAGAACGCGACGGCGGGTGAGCCTTTCTCCACCGACAGCGACAGCGCCGCGATCTTCTCCGTCGCGGCGCGGGCGAGCAGCGCGTCGAGCAGCTCCTGCCCCACGCCGTGCTTCCTCTTCGACGGGACGACGGCGATCGTCAGCTCCGGCGTCTCCTCGTCGACGAAGCCGTAGCCAGGCGCTGCTTCCGTGAACCGGCGGCACCACGCCGCGCCGACCGGGTTGGGACCGTCCGCTGCAATTACCGCAAGGTCACCGGGCCGGCCCCAGTGGTCGACGTAGCGCGCGAGTGGGATCTCCGTGTCGAGCCCGGCGACGTGCCAGTGGTACGCATGCGCGAGCATCGCCCGCATGAACTGGACGTCTGCTTGCGACCCCTTGCGAAGCATCAGTCGAAGTGCTGCGCGAGCTGAATGCGGTTGCCGTCGGGATCGAACACGTCGACGATCCGCACCTGACCTGCGAGGTCGAGCACCGTGCCGACCTCGACTCCCGACGCGCGGAGCTCATCCGCTGCGCCCTTCACGTCGTCGACGTCGACCATCGCCACTCCTGCGGGCGTCGGCTCCCCTTCGCTCAGCGCGATCCGCATCTCGCCGCGCTCGAGCTTCGCCCACTTGTCGTCGAAGTCGACGAACGTCTCCTCGAAGCCGAGCACGCGCTTGTAGAAGTCGCGGCCGAGATCGAACTCGCGCACGAAGTACCAAACGCGCGGCTCGGTCACAGTGCGAGGGCGGGATCTTCGAGGAACAGTTTCACGGTGCGCAGGAAGTCTGCTCCTTCGGCGCCGTCCACGGCGCGGTGATCGACTGTGAGCGTCATCGTCATCACCGGGCGGACGACGACGGCCCCGTCGCGCGCGACCGGCGTGTCGACCGTCGCACCGACCGCGAGGATCGCCGCCTGTGGCGGGTTGATGACGGCAACGAACTGCTCGATGCCGAACATGCCGAGGTTCGAGATCGTGAACGTGCCGTCCTCCATGTCCTGTGTCGTCAGCTTGTTGTCGCGCGCGCGGCCGACGATGTCGCCGCGTGTCTGCGCGAGCTCGGCGAGCGAGAGCCGCTCTGCGCTGCGCACGACCGGGACGACAAGACCTTGCGGCGCGGCGACGGCGATGCCGACGTTCGCAGTCGGGAACTTCAGCAGCGCGTCCTCGGTGTACTGCACGTTGACGTCGCGATGGCGCATCAAGGCCTGCGCGCACACCTTCGTGAGCACGTCGGTGACCGTGATGCGCACGTCCGGGTTCATCTCGCGCGCACGGGCGACGAGCTCGTTGGCGCGCGTCATGTCGGCGGTGACCGTGAGCTGGAAGACCGGCGCCTGCCACGCAGCGGTGAGGCGGCGCGCGATCGTCTTGCGGATGTTCGTCAGCGGGACCGACTCGATCTCGCCGGCGGGGACTGCAGCCGGTGCCGGTGCGGTCTTCGCCTTCTCGACGTCCTCCGCGATGATGCGGCCCTCAGGCCCCGTGCCGCGGAGCTGGTGCAGGTCGATGCCCTTCTCGCGCGCGATGCGCCGCGCGAGCGGCGACGCCTTGACCCGGCCGCCGTTGCTCGAACTGGTGCCAGGCACCTCGGCGCCTGGCACCTCTTGCTTCGGTGCCGGTGCGGCCTCGACCTTCGGCGCCTCAGCCTTCGGCGCCGATTCCGCGATCTCCTCACCGGGCTCGCCGATCCAGGCGATCGTCTGCCCGACCGGCGCTTCGCCCTCGGCGAGTGCGATCTTCAGCAGCGTGCCGGCGAAGTCGGCCTCGACTTCCTGCGTGACCTTGTCGGTGTCGACCTCGAAGAGCGGCTCGCCCTTCGCGACCTGGTCGCCCTCGGACTTGAGCCAGCGCGTGATCGTGCCGGCTTCCATGCCCTGGCCGAGGCGCGGGAGCTTGACCTCGTTCGCCATTACTTCCCTACGGTGCGCTTGATCGCCGCGTACACGTCGTCCGGGCCGGGCACGACGAACTGCTCCATCACCGGCGCGAAGGCGAGGGGCGCGAACTTCGCGCCGACGCGCTCGATCGGCGCGTCGAGGTAGTCGAACGCCTTGTACTGCAGGACGGCCGCGACCTCTGCACCGAAGCCCATGCGCGTGACCGCCTCGTGGGCGACGACGACGCGATTCGTCTTCTTGACGCTCTCCACGAGTGCGTCCTCGTCGAGTGGCTGCAGCGAGCGCGGGTCGATGATCTCGACCGAGATCCCGTCCCCGGCGGCGCGCTCCGCAGCCTCGACCGAGCGATGCACCAGCGGGCCTGTTGCGATGACGGTGACGTCCGTGCCTTCGCGGATCGTGCGCGCCTTGCCGATCGGGATCGGCGTGATCTCGTCGGGCACCTCGCCCTTCACCGGATAGAGCAGCCGGTGTTCGAAGACGATGACCGGGTTGTCGTCGTAGATCGCGGAGGTGAGGATCCCGCGCACGTCTTCCGGCGTCGACGGGAACACCACCTTCAGACCCGGAATGTGCACCAGCCATGCCTCGAGCTGCTGCGCATGCTGCGCGCCCGGTGACCAGCCTGCGCCGCCCTGCGTGCGGATCGTCAGCGGCACCTTCAGCTGGCCACCCGACATGAAGCGGTGCTTCGCCGCCTGGTTGACGATCTGCTCGAGCGAAAGCGTGAGGAAGTCCTCGTACATGATCTCGACGACCGGGCGCATGCCCGCCATCGCGGCACCGATGCCCGCGCCGACGATCGCCATCTCGCTGATCGGCGTGTTGCGCACGCGCTCGGGACCGAACTCGTCGACGAGACCCTGCGTCACGCCCATCGAGCCGCCCATCTCTGCGATGTCCTCGCCCATGACGAAGACGTCGTCGTCGTTGCGCATCGCCGCGGCGAGCGCGTCGCGCACGGCCTCGCGGTAGGTGATCTCAGGCATAGATGTTCTTGAGGGCGTCTTCGGGCTGTGGATCGGTGCCGTTCTTCGCGAACTCGACGGCGGCGTCGACCATCTCGACCGTCTCGCGGTCGAACGCCTCGAACTCGTCGTCGGCGATGCCGAGGTGCGAGCGAAGGTTCTCGATCGGGTCGTCGTGCGCAGCCTCTTCGCGGTCTTCCTTCGTGCGGTAGACCTGCGGGTCGCCGATGTAATGGCCGTGGAAGCGCTTCGTCTCGACGTCGAGGAACACAGGACCCTCGCCGGAGCGCGCGTGCTCGAGCGCTTCCTGCGCAGCCTCGTACACCTCTGAGACGTCCTGGCCGTTGACCTTGATCGACTTCATGTCGTACGCGAGCGCGCGCTTCGACATGTCGTCCCACACCGGCGAGTGCTGCCAGCCCGGTGTCGACTCGGCCCAATGGTTGTTCTCACACACAAAAACGGTCTTCGTCTTCCAGAGCTGCCCGAGGTTGAGCGCCTCGTGGAACGTGCCGATGTTCGTCGCGCCGTCGCCGAAGAACGCGACCGCGACACGCGGCTCGTCACGCAGCTTGAACGCGAGACCCGCACCGACGACGGCCGGCAGCCCGCCGCCGATGACGGCGTTCGCGCCGTAGTTGCCGCGTTCGACGTCGTACAGGTGCATCGAGCCGCCGTAGCCGTGCGAGATGCCCTCGATCTTCCCGTAGAGCTCCGCCATCACGTTGTTCGGATGCGAGCCGCGCGCGAGGGTGTGACCGTGCGCACGATGCGTCGACGCGAAGATGTCGCCGTCCTCCATCGCCTGGCACACGCCGACGGCCACTGCCTCCTGGCCGATCGCGACGTGGAGGAAGCCCGGGAGTTCGCCGGCGCGGAAACGCTCCTCGACCCGCTCCTCGAAGCGGCGGATGAGCAGCATCTCGCGCAGGAACTCGCGCAGAGTCTCGTCGTTCAGGGCGCGCTTCTTCTCGACCTTCGCCACGGCGCCCGCCAGTGTACGGTTTCCGCCGTGCTTGTCGACCAGTGGAAAACGCTTGGATCCGAGCTGCCGGAGAGCTGGTCGTCCGCCGAGCTGGAGCTCCGCCTCGAGCAGCGCGGCGAAGGCGAATTGGCGTCGCGTTTGCTCGGTCCCGCGCAGCCGTTCCGGCCCGAGCCGGGTGTGCTGCGGTTCCGCGTCGCGCGTGACGGCACGGCGCCAAGTCCCGATGGGATCCAACGTCTCCTGCGCCGCATCGACAGCGAGCGCGTGCACGGAAAGCTCGCGCTGGTCGGCTCCTCATCGCGGGACGTCCCGGCGGAGTTGATCGAGACCTCACTCGTCGCAGCCTGGGACGCTGCCGAGCAGAGCCTCCCGGCCGACTGGAGCCATCTGCTGTGCGAGGTCGAGCTGCGCTCGACTGACTACATCGACCGCGCGTCGCTCAACTGCGTCCCGATGAACCTGCGCCGCATCGGCGACTCGCCGCGCCTGCGCTTCCGCGCCGCGCGAGTGCAGGGATACGGCGCGTCGCCCGGAATGGTGCGCCGCTGCTTCGAGCGCTGTGACAGCGACGGCATCAAGGGAACGATGCGCGTCCTCAATGTCGTGTCGTCGGCGGACCAGGTCGGCACGCAGGGGCCGGTCTGGATCTCGGACGCAGCGCATGTCTGATCCCGTCTCCTGGCTTCTGATCGAGCCCGGCTGGCGCGTAGTCGCCGCCGACGGCGAAGAGGTCGGCCGCGTCGAGGAAGTCACCGGCGACTCGAATGCCGACATCTTCGACGGCCTCGCGATCTCGTTCTCGATGCTCGGCGCACAGCGCTACGTGCCGTCGGAACAGGTCGGCACGATCACGGAGGGCACCGTGCAGCTGAGGCTCGACCGCGCTGCAATCGACCAGCTGCCGAAGTTCGACGAACCGGAGCAAGAAATGATCGAGCCGGAGAAGGCACCGGTCGGTGCTCGCGCGGAGCAGCGCATTCTCGGTTCGACGCCGAAGACGCACGGGCTGCGCCGGGTGCTCGAGTGGTTCGGCCTCGCGGGTCGGCGCTAGAGCTCGCGGCACAGATCCGCGCCGGCGAGTTGTCGGCGCTCGAGGCCGTCGAAACTGCGATCGACCGCGCGGAAGCCGAGAACCCGCGCCTCAACTTCCTCGTCACCGAGTGTTATGCGCGTGCAGTCGAGCGCGCGCGGGGCCTGCTCGAGGGGCCGTTCGCCGGCGTGCCGATGCTCGTGAAGGACCTCACCGAGACCGCCGGAGTGCGGACGACGTTCTCTTCGCGCGCGTTCGCCGGCTACGTGCCGCCGCACAGCGCGGCGGTGGTGCGGCGCATGGAGGGCGCGGGCTTCGTCGTCATCGGAAAGTCGAACACACCCGAGTTCGGGATCACCTGCGTCACCGAGTCGGAGCTGAACGGCGCCTGCCGGAACCCGTTCGACCTCGAGCGCACACCGGGCGGGTCGTCGGGCGGCGCCGCGGCGGCGGTCGCAGCGGGCGTGCTGCAGCTCGCGCACGGCAGCGACGGCGGCGGCTCGCTTCGGATCCCTGCATCGTGCTGCGGCCTGTTCAGCATCAAGCCATCGCGCGGCCGTGTCTCCGCGGCGCCGTACGGCAGCGGCTCGCTCGAGCTCGGCCAGAGCGGGTCACTGGCGAAGACCGTGCGCGACGCGGCGGCGTTCCTCGACGTGGTCGCCGGCTATGAGCCCGGGGACGCGCACTGGGCACCGCTGCCCGAGCGTCCGTTCCTCGACGAGTGCGAGATCGCACCGGGACGACTGCGGATCGCGCTCGCCACGCAGCCGCCGCTCGACTACCCCGTCGACCCGCGCGTGGCACAGGTCGCGCGCGATGCGGCCGGGGCGCTGGCCGCGCTGGGCCACGAAGTGGTCGAGGCGACGCCGCCGTGGCAGGACGACACGCTGCTCGACGTCTTCGCATTTCTGTGGCAGCTGACGCCGGCGCTCTACCCGGTGCAGGACGAGTCGCTACTGACGCCGCTCAACCGCTGGCTCGCCGAACGCGCGCGCGGGACGTCGAGCGTGGACTATGCGCGCGCGGTCGCGCATCTGGGCGCGCTTGCGCGGCGCGTCGTCTCGTTCTGGTCGGACATCGACGTCGTGCTCACGCCCGGCCTCGGCAAGCTGCCCGTTCCGATCGGCTGGGTGTTCGACACCGACGACATGTGGGAGCAGTTCGAGCGCGGCGCCGAGTTCACGCCGTTCACGCCGGTCGTCAACGTGACGGGACAGCCGGCGGCGATGTTCCCGTTCGGCGAGGTGGACGGGTTACCGGTCGGCGTGCAGCTGATCGGCCCGCCGGCCGGCGAGGCAATGCTCTTCCGCCTGAGTGCGCAACTCGAAGAAGCTCAGTCCTCTTCGCCGTCCATGTAGTCGATGTGCTCGACGCGCGTGATGACGCCGAGCCCGCGGAAGAAGATCTTCTTCGAGCGCGGGTAATACACGACCTCGTCGAAGTCGCGCGTTCCGTAGACGAGGAGCTTCATCCCGCCCGCGCCGGCGGTGAACCTGTGCGCGATTCGCGTTGCCCCCGGCCGGCAGACCACGTGCCCCGCCCGAAGCGGAACGTCTTCACGCACGGCGCCGCGTTGCTCGGCGAGCGGTGAAGGCCACAGCTCGAGGACGCCTTCGCCTTCGAGCACGACGAAATGCTCCTCCTCGGTCGAATGCATGTGCGGCACCGAGCTGTGGTCGCCTCCCTTCAGGTTGAGCCAGTTCAACCCGGAGACGACCGAACCGGCCGTGCCTGCGAGTTCCTTCGACTGGAACGGGTCGTCGGGGAAGTCGGGGCAGTCGTCGATGTTGAGGATGTTCTTCGGGCGCGGCGACACGCGGGAGAAACCCAGCGGCTCAGCCTGCGCCTCGATGTCCCACGGGTCGTCGGTGCGCCCTTGCACCCACGGCCAGCCGATGCGCACGGCGCCCGAGCGCGGCAGCCATCCGAACTCGATCGGATGCCGTGTCCCCCAGATCAGCACGTCGAGGCCGTCGTCGCCGGCGCGCAGCGTGTGCTCCTCGTGATCCGCGACATGCACGATGCAGTCGCCTGCACGAACCTCGTGCACCTGCTCGTCCTGCCACGACCAGCCGCTGCCTGCGAGCACATAGACGAGCTCCTCGGACTGGCTGTGCGAGTGCGGAGGCGTCGACAACTTGCCGGGTGCGATGCGCAGCCGGCTGAGCCCGACGGTCTTGCAGCCGGCTGCGTCACCAAGTCGCTGCCAGACCGCATCCATCTCGCCTTTGGCGTTCTGATGGCTCTCGACGTCGTCCCAGTGCGCAATTCCCATGCCTCGCCCCTTTCGTCGATTCTCCTGCGCGAATCTACCGTCCGGACCTAACACGCTCTTCACGGGATGCTCGCTACGGTCCGAGTTGCTGACAACTCGCCCGGGAGGTTTGACATTCGTGTCTAGATGGACTCGCGCAGTGCTCGCGGTGATCGCCGCCGCCTTCGTACTACCGGTAGCCGCCGCACAGGCGTCACCGCGCATGCCGATCGGCTTCTACGACGACGCAAGCTTCAGGTGGTCGGCCGACCGCCTTCCCAATCTCGCCGCCGCCGAGGCCGCGGGTGCAACCGTCATCCATACGAATGCAAGCTGGGCGACGATTGCGCCGACGCGTCCTACGAACCCGGCGGACGGCAACGATCCGGCATACGTGCTGTCGGATCTCGACCAGCTCGTCGAAGCCGCACCGCAGTACGGACTGCGGGTCTACGTGACGATCGTCGGGACGCCGAAATGGGCGAACGGCGGAACGACGCCG
>DASZBP010000072.1:0-4334 GCA_035943915.1 Gaiellaceae bacterium
AACTCATCGGCGTACCCCCCTTTTAAAAGGTAAAGTAAGGATCTCGCAAGTCTGAGGATCCGAACGAGGGGTTCTTGGGAATGATCGGGCGAGAGCGTCGTCGGGCGGCGGCGCCACGTCAAACGGGAGAGTGAAACGTGGTCGCAGTTCCGTCCAGAGGTCGCGCCGATCTTCAGGCACATGCGCCGGAGTCGGACGCGACGCGCGCGCTGTACGAGCAGTACGGCCGTCAGATCTACGCGTTTTGCTTCTCGCGGCTCCACTCGCGTGAAGAGGCCGAGGATGCCGTGCAGACGACATTCCTCAACGCGTTCCGCGCGCTGCAGCGCCACGTCGCGCCCGCGCACGAAGCTGCGTGGCTCTACAAGATCGCCGAGAACGTCTGCCTGACGCGCTCCCGCTCGTCCGTGCGCCGCCGACGCGTGGAGACGCCCGGTGACCTCGAGGCGATCAGCGAGATCGTCCCGGCGCGCGAGTCCGACACGGAGGAACTCGTCAACCTGCCGCAGGCGCTCGAGTCGATGCCCGAGCAGCAGCGGCGCGCGCTGCTCCTGCGCGAATGGCAAGGCCTCTCGTATCGCGAGATCGCCGAGGAGATGGAGCTCTCGCAGTCCGCCGTCGAGACACTGCTCTTCCGTGCCCGGCGCACGCTTGCGGCCGGGCTCGCGACAGATGAGCCGAAGCCGCGCGGGAAGCTCGCGCGCTTGCGCGTCGGCGGAGACGCCGGCGCGGTGTTCGCGCTCCTCAAGACGCTGCTCTTCTCGGGCGGCGCGAAGGTCGTCATCGCCGGCGCAGTCGCTGCATCCGGTGTCGTCGGCGTTTCGCCCGGCGCGCGGCACACGATCGACGATCTCTTCGTCCCGCACATGAAGGCGGCCGCACCGGCCGTCGTGCATCACGCGGCGAAGCCGAAGCCGGTCGTGACGCACACGACCCCGGCCGTCGTGCAGCACGCGACGGCGCCGGTCGTGCATCCCGTGCACGTCGTGCCGAAGCCGACGCCGACGCCGAAGAAGAAGGCGAAGACGCACGTCGTCCCGGCGGTGCACGTAAAGAAGCCGAAGCGCGTAGGGCGCTTCGGGCGCATCGCCCAGCCGCTCCGCCCGCCCGCCGTACCCGTACCGGTAGCCGTCGCGCCGGAGCCGACGGTCACCGTCGAGGCGACTGACCCGACACTCGAGCCGACGCAGCCGACGGAGTCCCCGGCGCAGTCCGTACCCGCCCCGGGCGATGGCAATGGCAATGGCAAGGACAAAGGCAAGGACAAGGGCAAGGACAAGGGCAAGGAAAAGGACAAGTCGACGCCTGCGCCGACGCCCGCGCCTGCGCCTCCTGCTCCCGTCGTCCCGCCGACCGCGCCGCAGCCGGGGCAGGACGCCCAGCAGGGCCAGGGCGGCCACGACCACGCCCGCGGGCGCGACAAGCAGCACTGAATTAGCTCTGTAACAGAGGTATTCTGTGCGGCGTGCCTGCCGATCAGTTCCTCGACGCCCTGTCCGCGCTCCAGCGCGCAACGCGCCGCGCGATCGCCCGCCCGGCGAAGCTCGCGCCGCTGACCGGCGCGCAACTCGAGCTCGTCCGCCTGGTGCGCCGCAACCCCGGCATCTCCGTCACCGACGCAGCAGCCGAGCTGCGGCTTGCGCCGAACACGGTCAGCACCCTCGTCCGGCAGCTGACCGACGAGCGCGTGCTGGTGCGAACGGCGGACGCGTCCGACCGGCGCGTCGCGCGGCTCGACCTGCCGCCGGGGCTGCGGCGCGAGGTCGAGGCGTGGCGCGATCGCCGCGTCGAGGCGATGGAAGCTGCGCTCGCGGCGCTGACCCCCGAAGAGCGCACGAAGCTCGAAGCCGCTCTGCCGGCGCTCGCGCGGCTCGCCGCCGAGGTCGCCGAGTGACGGCGGTCGTCTGTCGCGGGGTGCGGCATTCCTTCGGCGACCACGTCGCCGTCGACGGCGTCGACCTGGAGGTGGACGAGGGCGAGGTGTTCGGCCTGCTCGGCCCGAACGGCGCCGGGAAGACGACGCTGATCCGCCTGATGAACACCCTGCTTCCGTTGCAGGACGGCTCGATCCATGTGCTCGGCCACGACGTGCGCCACGCGAAGATGGCGATCCGCCGCGGGCTCGGGTACGTGCCGCAGCAGCTGTCGATCGAGGGCGCGCTCACCGGCCGCGAGAACGTCGAGTGGTTCGCGCGGCTGTACGACGTACCGCGCTCGGAGCGAAAGGCGCGCGTTGCGAACGTGCTCGACTCGATGGCGCTCACCGACGCCGCCGATCGTCTCGCCGGCACGTACTCCGGCGGCATGGTGCGCCGCCTCGAGCTCGCGCAGGCGCTCGTCAACAGGCCCGCGCTGTTGATTCTCGACGAGCCGACCGTCGGCCTTGATCCCGTCGCGCGCGACAGCGTGTGGCAGCGGGTCGAGGAGCTTCGCGGCGCCACCGGCATGACCGTGCTGTTGACGACGCATTACATGGAAGAGGCCGACGCGCTGTGCGACCGCATCGCGCTGCTGCACCTCGGGACGATCCGCGCGGAGGGAACGCCCGACGACCTGAAGGACAACGTCGGCGTCGACGCAACGCTCGAGGACGTGTTCCGCCACTACACCGGCGACACCCTCGCCGACGAGACGAAGGGAGGCCTGCGTGCAATCCGAAGCACGCGCCGCACCGCGCGCCGCCTCGGCTGACGTCGCCATGTGGCGGCGGTTCCCGAGCCGTGTCGGCACGTTCTGTCTCGTCGAGCTGCAGAAGCTGTCGCACGACCGCAAGGAGCTGTTCACGCGCGCCGTGCAGCCGATCCTCTGGCTCGTGATCTTCGGCGAGACGTTCAACCGGATCCACGCGATCCCGACCGGGAACCTGCCGTACCTGGACTTCCTCGCGCCGGGCATCATCGCGCAGTCGGGACTGTTCGTCGCGATCTTCTACGGCATCCAGATCATCTGGGAGCGTGACGCGGGCGTGCTGACGAAGCTGCTGGTGACGCCGACTCCGCGGTCGGCGTTCGCGCTCGGCAAGGCGTTCGCCGCCGGTATTCGTGCAGCGGCGCAGGTGGTCTTCGTCCTCATCGTCGCGGCGCTCCTCGGTGTCGCGCTGACGTACAACCCGCTGCGCATCCTCGGGGCGTTCGTCGTCGTCATCCTCGGCGCCGGGTTCTTCGCCTGCCTGTCGGTGTCGATCGCCGGCATCGTGCTCAAGCGCGAGCAGCTGATGGGCATCGGGCAGATGATCACGATGCCGCTGTTCTTCGCGTCCAACGCGCTCTACCCGGTGCGGATCATGCCCGGCTGGGTGCGCGTGCTCAGCAAGATCAACCCGCTCTCGTACGAGGTCGATGCCCTCCGCGGGCTGCTGATCGGCACGCCTGCGAACCTCTGGATCGACTTCGGCGTCCTGCTGCTCGCCGTGGCTCTCGGCGTGACCGCGGCGTCGTCGCTGATCGACAGGCTCGCGCGCTAGGCCCCGGCTACAATTTCGACCCACGCCGACGTAGCTCAGCTGGTAGAGCACTTCACTCGTAATGAAGGGGTCCGCGGTTCGAGTCCGCGCGTCGGCTTCTTGAGAAGGCCCGCGTTTGCGGGGCCTTTCGCCTTTTGAGGCGTGCGCCTTCGCGCGTTCTAGGCGGACATCAAACGAACTTCAAACGACGCCGTTCTATGCCGGGCACTCGTCGCAGGCCCCAAGGCTGAGGTCGTCACGAATCCATCGGTGGAGCGCCTCGCTCATCGACGTTGCGACGGTTGCAGCGCTCAAGGAGCACCAGAGGGAGGCAGTTGCTCGAACGGGCGCTGGTAGGAGACGCTTACGCCGACGATGATCTCGTGTTCGCGCGTGAGGACGGCACCCCACTTCACCCGGACGGGTTCGCGGACGCCTTCCAGCGTCAGGCTAAGGCGGCGAAGCTGCCGAAGATCAGATTCCACGACCTCAGGCACACGCACGCAACGCTCGCGCTCTCGGCTGGCGTCCATCCCAAGGTGGTGTCAGAACGCCTCGGCCACGCTTCGGTAACCATCACGCTGGACACCTACTCACACGCGATCCCGGCGATGCAGGAGACGGCAGCCGAGCTGGTCGCTTCGCTCGTGTTCGACTCAGCGCGTTGACTGGAGTCACGCGTGGTGGGATTCTCCGCGCGTGGCGACGAAGAAGAAAAAGCAGACGGACGCGCGCGCGGCGCTCGCAAGGAACCTAACGCGGACTAGGGCGATCCAGCGGATCTTCGAGGCGGGAAGCCTGAAGCCGAAAGCGAGTGACCGCCGTGGCGGTGGGAAGCCGTCTGACGAGGAGCGCGAACTCTTGAGGGCGGTCGTCGTGTTCGCGATAGGTG
>DASZBP010000073.1:0-8112 GCA_035943915.1 Gaiellaceae bacterium
GAGCGCCTTCGTCCGGAAGCCCAGCAGCGTCCCCTCGTTCTTGACCGCGACCTCGGTGTCCTGGAACCAGCGCTCGTTGCCGTGCGACATCGACATGTGAAAGTCGGTACGCCACTCCGTCCACTGCACCGCGCGGCCAAGCTTGCGGGCGAGCAGGCAGCACGCGACGAGCTGCGGGTGCGTGGTGATCTTGTTGCCGAAGCCGCCGCCGATGTCCTGCGTGACGAAGCGCAGCTTGTCGAGCCCGCACCGCATGGCGGGCCCCATCATGATCGCGGCGAAGCCGGGAAACTGGTTGTTGCAGTGGATCGTCCACTGGCCGACGCCGCGGTTGTACTCGACGAGCGCGCCGTCGCACTCGAGCGGCGTGGAGTTGAAGCGGTGGAAGTGGAGCTCGTCGATCTTCACGACGCGATCGGCTTCGGCGAACGCTGCATCGAGATCGCCCCACTCGTAGACGCCGCTCCACATCAGGTTGCCCTCGGCGTCCTCGTGGATGATCGGCGACTCGCCGTCGAGCGCGCGGCGTGCGTCGGTGATCGGCGCGATCGGCTCATACTCGATCTCGACCAGCTCTGACGCGTCACGCGCCGCTTCGCGCGTCTCGGCGACGACGGCGACGATCGGCTCGCCGACGAAGCGCACCTTGCCGACGGCGAGCGCGTAGTCCTTGACGTTCGCGCCCGGCACCGACGAGATCTGGAAGAACGGATCGGTGAGCGATGCGACCTCTTCGCCGGTCAGCGTCCCGTAGACCGCGGGATGGGCCTCGGCCTTCGAGACGTCGATCGACGTGATGTGCGCGTGCGCGTACGGCGACCGGACGAAGTGGATGTAACCCATCCCGTGCCGCTTCACGTCGTCGACGAAGACGCCCTGGCCCTGGACGAGGCGCTTGTCCTCCTTGCGCGGGACGTTCTGCCCGCTCCAGGTCTGCTCAGGCGCCTGGACCTCGGTGGGCGCTGCGGTGGTGCTCACTCGCTCGCCGCCTTCACCGCTTCGAAGATGTTCCAGTAGCCGGTGCAGCGGCAAATGTTGCCCTGCAGGCCCTTGCGGATCTCGTCGTCGGACGGGTGCAGGTTCTCGCGGAGCAGCGCGGTGGAGCTCATCAGCATCCCCGGCGTGCAGTAGCCGCACTGCAGCGCGTGATGCGCGCTGAACGCCTGCTGCAACTTCGTCAGCTCCTCGTCGTCGGCGAGGCCCTCGACGGTCTCGACCTTCGAGCCGTCGGCCTGGACGGCGAGCATCATGCAGCTCTTCACGAGCGTTCCGTCGACGATGACCGAGCACGCGCCGCAGTTGCCGGTGTCGCAGCCGATGTGGCTGCCGGTGAGGTCGAGGTCGTCGCGGATGAAGTGGATCAGCAGCTTGCGCGGCTCGACATCGCGCTCGTACGTCGTGCCGTTGACGGTGACGTTGATGTTCATTAGCTCCCTTGCGCGTGGCGGACGGCGCGGATCGCGAGAACCTCGGCGAGGTGCGCGCGGTACTCGGAGGACGCGTGCACGTCGGACGGCGGGTCGATGTTCGCGCCTTTCACGGCCTCGCGAACGGCGTCTTCGCCGGTGCCGTCGAGCTCGAGCACGACCGGCACTGCGTCGACGCACCCGAGCGCGATGCGCGCGTGGCCGTTGAGCGATGCGGCGGCACTGACGATGCACGTGCCTTCGACGCCGAGCGTGACGGCGGCGAAGCCGTCGCTGCGGCCGGCGGGCACGCGGATCGACGTCAGCAGCTCACCGGTGCCGACGGCGGTCATGTAGACGCCGAGGAAGAAGTCTTCTGCGCTGACGGTGCGCGAGCCGTCGCGGCTTGCGATCGTGAACTCCGCGCCGATCGCTGCGAGCAGAGGCGGCAGGTGGTTCGTCGGGTCGTTGGTGCAGACGTTGCCGCCGATCGTCCCGCGGTTGCGGACTTGGACGTCGGCGATCTGCGCGCACACCGCCCCGAGGATCGGCCGGGCGCGCGCTTCGCTCGACGCCATGATCTCGGTGTAGGTCGTCATCGCGCCGATCTCGAGCGTGCCGTCGGCACCGAGCTCGATGCCCTTCAGCTCCTGGATGCGGCTCAGGTCGATCAGCGCGTCCGGGGAGCCGGCCCGCGCCTTCATCACGTTGATCAGCGTCTGCCCGCCCGCGAGCGCCCGCGCGCCGTCGTCCGCCGCGAGCGCTGCGAGCGCCTCGGAGAGCGAGCCGGGCCGTGCATATGCGACCTCGCGAAGGAGCATCTACCTGCGTTTTATAAAATGTCAGTTCCTGTCAATGCAAGTCGGAGCGGGCAGAAACCCGCTGAGCGCGGCTTTTCCGGACGCCGACAGCGGCTCTACGCCAGCAGGTTGCGGTGGGCCGCGAGCGAGGCGAGGACGGCGTCGATGTCGTCCTCGTTGTTGTAGGAGTGGGCCGAGATGCGCAGGTTCGAGTCCCGCTCCGAGACGACGATCCCGTTCTCGCCGAGCGCCCGCACGAGGGCCGGGGCATCCGTCGAGCGGACGCAGACCAGGGCGCCGCGGCGCTCCGCCTCGCGGGGCGTGATCACCGTGCCGCCGAGATCGTCGACGCCGGCGATCAGCCGCTCGTTCAGCACGTTCACGTGCTCGCGCGTCTCGGCGATGCCGATGTCGAGCATCAGCTCCATCCCGGCGATGCCGCCGTAGATCGCCGGCACCGGCGGCGTGCCCGACTCGAACCTGCGCGCGGTCGGCGACGGCTCGTACCGGCGGTGATCCATGTCGAAGATGTTGCGGTCGGCGAACCAACCGGTCTGCGTCGGCACGAGATCGAGGCCCGGCCTGACCCACATGAACGCGAGACCCGCCGAGGCGAGCAGGTATTTCAAGACGCCTGCCGCGACCACGTCGACCCCGAGCTCCGTCACGTCGAGCGGGTACGTGCCCGCCGCCTGGTACGCGTCGAGCACTGTGAGCGCGCCCTTCTCGCGCGCGACCGCCGCGATCTCCTCGACCGGCAGGCGCGCGCCGTTGCGGTAGCAGACCGCCGTGATCGACACGACCGCCGTGCACTCGTCGATCGCATCCGGCAGCTCCTCCGGCGCCACGACGACCACCTCGGCGCCGCGGCGAGCCTGCGCATGCCAGATCTGCCCGACCGTGGGGAACTCGTAGTCCGAGATGACCACCTTCGACCGCGTCGAGAAGTCGATCGCCGAGGCGAACGACGAGATACCCGCCGACACCGACGTCGTCACCGCCACGTCGTCCGGCTGCGCCGACACGAGCCTTGCGAACGTCGCCCGCGCCGTCTCCGCCCGCTCGACCCAGTACTCCCACGGCGCGCCGCGGTCGTCCCAGCCATCGAGGTAGTCGAGGTACGCGGCGCGCACCGCGTCCGACAGGGCGCCCTGCGAGCACGAGTTGACGTACGTCAACCGCTCGAAGATCGGGAATCGGGCTCTAACGCCCGAGATAGGCCTTGCGGAGCTCAGCATTCTCGCGAAGGTCTGAGGCTTTTCCTTCGAGCACGAGCCGCCCGGTCGATAGCACGTACCCGCGGTCGGCGATCGAAAGCGAGACGTTCGCGTTCTGCTCGACGATCAGCATCGCGACGCCGGACTCGTGCACCTGCTTGATGATCTCGAAGTTCTTCTCGACGAGAATCGGCGCGAGCCCCATCGACGGCTCGTCCATCAGCAGCAGCTTCGGGCGCGACATCAGCGCGCGGCCCATCGCGACCATCTGCTGCTCGCCGCCGGACAGCGTGCCCGCGAGCTGTGACTTGCGCTCGGCGAGCAGCGGGAAGAGCTCGTAGACGCGCTCGAAGTCGTCCTTGTCCGCGCCGCCGCGCAGGTACGCGCCCATCTCGAGGTTCTCGAGCACGGTCATCGGCGCGAAGAGCCGCCGGTTCTCCGGGACGATCGCGATGCCGCGGCCGATGCGGTACGACGTCGGGCGCTTCGTCACGTCCTCGCCGGCCACGGTCACGGTGCCGTTCCGCGGTTTGACGATGCCGAGGATCGTCTTCAGCGTCGTCGACTTCCCCGACGCATTGCCGCCGAGCAAGCATACGAGCTCGCCCTCGTTCACGTGCAGAGACAGCCCTTGCAGGATGTGGATCTGCCCGTAGTACGTGTCGATGCCGGAGAGCTCGAGGAGGCTGCTCATTTACTGCTCATCGTCTGCAGCCCGAGGTACGCCTCGACGACCTTCTCGTCGGTCGCCACCGTCTCGAACGATCCCTCCGCGATCTTCACGCCGTGGTCGAGCGCGACGACGCGGTCGGAGATGCCCTCGACGACGTGCATGTCGTGCTCGATGACGAGGATCGTGTAGCCGCCCTCGTCGCGCAACTGGGCGATCAGCTCCGTGATCTCGTGCGTCTCCGTCGGGTTCATGCCGGCCGCGGGCTCGTCGAGGAGCAGCAGCCGCGGGTTCGACGCGGTGGCGCGCGCGATCTCGAGCCGCCGCCGGTTCGCGTACGAGAGTGAGTACGCCGGCTGGTCCCAGCGGTAGCCCATCAGGCGCTGGCCGAAGAACGCGAGGCGCGTGCGCGCAAGCTCTTCGATCTCGCGCTCCTCGCGGCGCATTCCGGGCGTCCGCACCATCGAGCGGAAGATGCCCGCCTTCGTGTGGCCGTAGCACGCGGCCATCACGTTCTCCTTCACCGACATGTTGAGGAAGAGGCGCAGCGTCTGGAACGTGCGCGAGATGCCGCGTTGCGAGATCTTGTGCGGCTCGAGGCCGACGATGCTCGTCCCGTCGAACACGATGTCGCCGCCGTCCGGCTTGTAGATGCCGGTGATGAGGTTGAAGAGCGTCGTCTTGCCCGCGCCGTTCGGGCCGATCACGGAGACGATCTCCCCTTCGTCGACGTGGATGTCGAGACGGTCGACGACCTTCAGGCCACCGAACGACAACGACACCTTCTGCAGCTCGAGCAGGCTCACACGATCTCCACGCGACGCTCGCCGAGCAGGCCATTGGGCCGGAGGATCATCAGCACGATCAGGATCAGACCGAGCACGATGTACCGCGCCGGCTCCGGCTTCGACAGCATCACGTTCTCCCAGACGAACGCGGCGAGGTAGAGCGTCGGGACGAGCGCCGCGAGGCGCTTCCAACCGGAGAGCACCACGACGGCGAGCGCGGCGCCGATGACGCCGACGTACGACGCCGGAGCGATCCAGCGCGCCATCGACTCCGGCGCGACAACCCAGTGGTCAACGAGGCCCGCGAACCCACCATGGTGCTCGCCGGCGACCCACGAGCCATGGATCGAGCTGCACACGATGTGCACGACGAAGCCGAAGACGAGCGTGCTGAGCGCGACGGCCGCCATCCGCGGGGAGCGGCGACTGAAGACCACGAGCCCGCCGACGAGCGCGACGAAGAACGCGGCGCGGGACTTGCCGGGATCACGCAGCATCTCGAGCAGCGGGCTCACGATCAGTGCGCCGAGCACGACGCCCGCCTGGTTCCCGGAGCCGCCGAGGATCACCATCGTGTAGATCGTGATCAGCGTGACGAAGTAGAACGTCAGCGGGAAGACGTTGCCGAACAGCGCCGCATAGAGCGAGCCGGTGAGCGCTGCGACGGCGGCTCCGCTCGCGAAGCTCATCAGCTTCAGCCAGTTGACCGGCATGCCCATCGCCTCTGCGGCGAGCGGGTCCTCGCGCAGCGAGCGCCACGCGCGACCGGTGCGCGAGTTGTTGATCATGCGCAGCGCGACGAACACGACGACGAACATGCCGAGTGCCACGTAGAGGTACGACACAGCGAAGACGCCGCCGTGCTCCGTCGCAAGCTCGTGCTTGTGGTCGAGGCCGAACGGATCGACGTTGAGGATCCCGAACGGGCCGCCGGTGACGTGCTGCCAGTTCGTCGTCACCGTCTGGAACAGCTGCAGGAAGAAGAGCGTGACGATCGCGAGGTAGTCGCCGGTGAGGCGCCGTGACGGCAGGCCGAGCAGGAAGCCCGCGAGCGCGCCGACGACCACGACGATCGGCACCGCGATGAACGTCGGGAAGTGGTGGTGATAGTGCGGGGAGTCGATCAGCGCGTACGCGTACGCGCCGATGCCGTAGAACGCGACGTAGCCGAGGTCGAGCAGGCCGCCCCAGCCGACGACGACGTTCAGCCCGAGCGCGAGCAGCATGTAGAGCACGGTCGTGAACGCGACCTGGCGCACGTACCCGCTCGTCTCGACGAGCGGGAACAGCGAGAACGCCGCGACGAACAGGATCAGCCACGCCCACCACGGCACGGCGCGCAAGCGGTCCTCGACGGTGCCGAGCGGGCCGCCGCGCATGAAGCGCCGCTCCGCGTGCCGCGCGACCCACTCGTCCTTGCCGACGGCGGGGCCTTCGGCGCCCGTGGAGTGGAATCCGTGTGGCGTCGAGTCGGTCATGGTCAGACTTTGCGGATGTCGGGCCGCCCGAGCAGGCCCTGGTGGCGGAAGAGCATGAACAGCACGAGGATCGTGAAGACGTAGAGGTCGCTCCATTGCGTGGAGACGTATCCCTGGATGTACGACTCGGCGAAGCCGAGGAGCAGGCCGCCGATCATGGCGCCCGGGATCGAGCCGATGCCGCCGATGACCGCGGCGATGAAGCCCTTCAGGCCGGCGATGAAGCCGATCGAGACGTTCGTCGGCACGCGCAGAGCGAACATCACGCCGGCCGCGCCGGCGAGAGCGGAGCCGAGCACGAACGTGAACACGATCACGCGGTCGATGTCGATGCCCATCATCGCGGCCGCCTCGCGGTCGTACGACGTCGCGCGCATCGCCTTGCCCGTGCGCGTCTTGTTCACGAGGAACCAAAGGATGACCATCAGCACGAAGGCCGCGACGATCGTCGTGATGCGCAGCAGCGGGATGGTCACGCCGCCGATGTGGATGCCGCGCAGGTACAGCGAGCCGGCGTTGTACTCGAAGAGGTCGTAGTTGCGCGGCGTCGCGCCGAACAGCAGCTGCATCGAGTTCGAGAGGAAGAACGAAACGCCGAGCGCGCTGATCAGCGGCGCGATGCGGGGCGCGTCACGCAGCGGCCGGTACGCAAAGCGCTCGATCGCGACGCCGAGCCCAGCCGTGACCGCCATCGCCGCGACCGTCACGAGCGTGATCAGCAGCCAGATCGGGACTTTCGGGTTCATCGGGCCGCCGAGCTCCTGCAGCACGCCGTAGCCGACAAACGTCCCGACCATGAACACGTCGCCGTGCGCGAAGTTGAGCAGCTTGAGCACGCCGTAGACCAGCGTGTAGCCGAGCGCGATCAGCGCGTACACGCTGCCGAGTGTCAGGCCGTCGACGGTGAGCTGAATGAACTGGTCCATGTGCTCCTTGTACGCAGCGGGGCGGTCCTGAATTCAGGACCGCCCCGCCGTTTCAGTCAAGTACCAGGTCTAGCCGACGAGCTTGTAAGAGCCGTTCGACTGGATCTGGAAGATGTAGAACTTTGCGTTCAGGGGGTCATTGGACTTCGTCGACCACTTGAACGAGCCACCGAGGATCCAGTTCTTGATGGTGACCTTCTTGATGGTGTGCAGCACGGCGAGGCGGGTTGCCTTGCCATGACCGGCCTTGCAGGCGCGGGAGATCGCGTTGAGCGCGATCTGCGTGGCGCCGTAGCTCGGCGGGCCGAACGAGCCGACGGCCTTGCCGGGGTTGGCCTTCTTCCAGCCGTTGATCAGGCCGGCGTCAGCCGCGATCCCGGTGATGTCCGGTGCGAAGTTCGACACGTACGAGCCGGGCTGCTTGAACTGCGACGCGTCGTTCGAGCCGTCGCCGCCGAACACCTTGGCCTTCTTGCCCTGCTCGAGCAGCTGCTGCGCGAACGTCTGCGCATCACCCGGCTTCTGCGTCGGGAAGAAGACGATGTCGGCGTCGCTCGGCACCTTCGTCACGTACGCCGAGTAGTCGGTCGTCGTGTTCGGGGCCGAGAGGCGGATCGTCGTGACGCCCTTCGCCTTGAGGGTCGTGTCGACCGCCGAGGCGAGACCAAGGGAGTACGGCTCCTGGAAGTCCATGATCACGACCTTCTTCACGTGCAGGCTGTTGATCATGAAGTTGGCATCCGAGGGGCCCTGGATGTAGTCGCCAGGGACGTCGCGGAAGAACGCCGCGGTGCCTTCCTTCACGCCGCCGACCGTCTTCGTGAGGT
>DASZBP010000074.1:0-2232 GCA_035943915.1 Gaiellaceae bacterium
CTGCTCCCAGCCGCGCTCGGTGAGGCAGACGAGCGACGCGCGCCGGTCGGTCGGATCGGACCGCCGCTCGAGGTAGCCGCGCTGCTCCAGATAGTCGACGAGGTACCCCATCGACTGCTTGGTGATCTGCGCGGACTGGGCGAGGTCGGTGAGCCGTGATCCGTCGGCAGCGATGTGCTGGAAGACGGCCGTGTGCGCGGGGCGGAGGTCGTCGAAGCCCGCCTCGGCGAGCCCCGCACTGACCCGCTCGACGACCGCCTGGTACGGCGCCCGCAGCAGGACGCCGATGTTCGGCCGTTCGTGCCTGGCGGACCCAGGAAGGGAGCTACTTGACATGTCCTCTGTCATTTTGTCAGAATCTCATATAGTCAGACACTCTGACTACATTGGGAAGGGGAATCGCATGAGAAGAGCCCTGGTCGTTCTGGCGGCCGCACTCGCCACACTCGCTGTCGCGTGGCCGGCGTCGGGCGCCCCGACGGCGGGTGGTGTAACCGTGTTCGCCGGTCCGCCGCTCGCGAAGCCCGCGGTCGCGCACAGCGACGCGCTCGCGTTCTTTCCGCGAGCGGTGACGATCCACGCTGGAGACACCGTGACGTGGCACGTGCTCGGCTTCCACACCGTTACGTTCTCGGGCCGCTACCGGCCGTACCCGTTCGTCACGCCGACGGGCAAGCAGCCGCTGGTTAAGGACGCCACGGGTGCTCCGTTCTGGTGGGCGGGTCATGCTCCCGTCCTCGACATCAGCCCGCTGACGCTGCTGCAGCAGGGCGGGGCGTCGATCTCGAGCCCGGCGCAGGTGCGCAGCTCCGGCCTTATCCGGGTGATCGCGGCGCCGCCGAACACGGCGCCGCAGCCGTATTCGCTGACCTTCACCGTTCCCGGCGTCTACCACTACCGCTGCGCGGTGCATCCCGGTATGCGCGGCGTTGTGGTCGTCGTGCCCGCATCGAAGCCGGTTCCGAGTGCGGCGCAGGAGTTGGCAGCTGCGCAGAGCGCGGTTAAACGGGCCGTCGTCGACATGCACGCGCTTAGTAAGACGCGGGCGGCCGGCGCGCTTCGCGTGCTCGTCGGTACAGGACACAACTCGACGGGCGCGGAGCTCACCTCGTTCTTTCCCGCGCGGCTCTCCGTGCACGTCGGCTCCACGGTGCGGTTCGTCAACCACGACCAGACCGACATCCATACCGTCACCTTCGGTCCGGAAAAGCTGCGGTCTGCGATCGAGGCGGGCTTCGCCGCGCCTCGCGGGCACGAGGTGATCCTGAACGCTCTGGGCGCGCTGCCGAGCGAGCCGCCCGGTACGCGGGCGACGTACGACGGCGCGAGTCACGGCAACGGTTACCTGAGCTCGGGCATCTTGCAACCACAGGGCGCTCCGTCAGTTGCCGGTACGAAGTCCTTCGCGGTCACGTTCACGAAGGCCGGTGTCTACCACTACGAGTGCGTCGTGCACAAGAACATGGACGGGACGATCGTCGTTCGGTGATTAACCGGTCGTTATTCGTGACGGTCTGTGCCGTCTTGCTCGCCGCCGGCGCCGCGCGCGCCGGCGGCGGGTTCGACGGGCCGGCGATCGACCGGCCCGTCCGTGTACCGGACTTCGCATTGCACGACCAGACCGGTCGGTTGATTCGCCTCTCGAGGCAGCGGGGGAACGTCGTGTTGCTGACCTTCCTCTACACGCACTGTCGTGATATGTGCCCACTGACCGCCGCAAGTCTCAACGCCGTCCTTGGGCTCTCCGGCGCGCATGTGACCGTTCTCGCCGTCAGCGTCGACCCGCGTGGTGACACGCAGGCTTCCGTACGCCGGTTCGTACGTGAGCACCACTTGCGCCCCGCCTTTCACTATCTTCGTGGCTCTCGGGCTGCGCTGCAGCGGGTCTGGAAGGAGTACGGCGTTTCGACACGATTGCGCCTCTTCGGCCAGACCGTCGAGAGTCACACGCTGTACACGCTGCTCGTCGACCGTACGGGCCGCGACCGCGTGGTCTTCGATTCAACCGCATCGCCGCGCGCGATCGCGCACGACGTGAGGCTGCTCCTCGGGCGCTAGGCCCTCGCGCGTGCGACGAGCTTCTCGGCGAGCCTGCGCTCGGCGATCCGCATCACGGCGTCGGCCGCGAGCGGGGCGACCGTCAGCAGCTCCATCTCCGTGCGGCCCTTGGCGAGCGCGAGCACGTCGACGAACACCTTCACGCCGCTCACGGTGACGACAGCGCGGAACTCG
>DASZBP010000075.1:0-2746 GCA_035943915.1 Gaiellaceae bacterium
ACGGAGTCTTGGCAGTGCGCATACGCGAACTCGTAGCGAATGAGCCGGGGCTCACCGAGAAGAAAATGTTCGGAGGCCTTGCGTTCTTGATCGGCGGCAACATGGCCGTAGCCGCCAGCGGCCACGGCGGGGTGATGGTTCGCGTCGACCCAGCGCAGTCCGAAACCCTCCTCGCGACCACCAACGCTTCCCTGGTCGAGATGCATGGGCGACGAATGCGCGGATGGATGCGCGTCGAGTCGGACGACCTCCGAACTAAGACGCAACTCGCTAAATGGGTGACCCTCGGCGTCGCTCTCGCCCGGTCGCTCGACCCCAAAGAGTAGTTCTGGCGTTCGGCGCAGCGTAAAGAGCACCTGCAGGCGCCGGGGTAGAACTGCTGCGGTCCGACTGGTGAGAGCGGCGGTTCGCATCCTGCTTTCATCAACGCCGACGATGGCCTGCCAGTGAGGCGCGGGCCGCACAAGAAGCGCGCCTGCGTAGCCCCCCAGCCGACCGCCGGCTTACGCTCGTCAGCATGAGAAGCGATCTGGAGAAGATGCTGCACGACACGACGCTCACGACGTTCGCGCTCGCGATCGGATTCGGCTGGTCGCTGTATCAACTCGCCCACGGCATCTCCGAGTTCATCGACGCCCTGACAGCGCACCTCCCGCCCGACACAACCAATCCGGGAATCGTGGGCGCGTATGGCGGAGGACTTACTTGGATTACCGGCCGCCGCGTCATCACGCTCGACAGAATTCTCCAGGGCCTCATCGAGCTAGGCGTCGTCACCGCAGTCGCCCTGCTTGTCCGACGTCGAATAATGACCTCGGCGTAACAACTTTCAAAGTCATGAACACCCGATCTCCCCGGCAAGCGACGCTGCGTTGGCCCGGATGAGTTGGATGCCCTCGGCGGTTCGATGCCCGCCGTCGAGATGGGCCGCGTCCCGCATTGGCTGAGCCCGGCGGAGGTTTTGGTCAGTGACGACCGCCCCTCCGCCGGGTCGCTAGCTCATCGCCCCCAGTCCGGCCAGCCGTCCAGGTTTTGGGTGTCCGTGACCTGGCCGCGGATGCCCGTCGAGAGGTCGCGCGTGAAGACATCAGCGAACGAACCGGTGGCACCATCGTTCGTTGCGAAAACAATCGAGCGTCCATCGGGCGAGTACGACCCTGTGATTACGTAGCTCGCGGATGGGGGGATTAGCTGACGAAGGCCGCTCCCGTCGATTGACACCGTGTAAAGCGCATTACCCGGAGTGAGTTCTCCACCGAAGGTCGACTTGAACAGGACGCTTCGCCCGTCGGGTGAAACCGCCTCGCCTCCGGCTTGAAGTGTGAGCGGTGTGATGCGGTGTGCTGGGCCGCCCGTCTTGGGGGCGGTGTAGAGCGCACGCGGCAAGATGCGATCTGGACGCCACCTGTACGCGCGGAAGACCACTGTTCGACCGTTCGGCGTGAGGCGGGGAGCCTCAAAGCCGCCGCTCCAGCCGTCGAACTCTCGCAGCGTAACCGCGTGAGAGCCATCGAGGTTCGTCTCGATGATCGCCGAGTACTCGATCTGGTCGTTGTCAGGGATCGTTCCGGACTTTACGGTGCCCCACTCGTGCTGGATGAGCAGGTGTCGTCCGTCTGGCGCGAACGCGGCGTTCGAGTCGTCGCACATCCGCGCCGCACATGGAATCATCACGCGGGTTTGTCCTGCCCCGGTCGGACGAACCCGCCAGATCGAGCACGGGCCGTCCTGCGTGCAGCGGTCAAACACAATCCAGCGGCCATCCGGCGAAAAGTGCGCTTGATCATCCTCGACCGCTCTGCCTGAACGCGACACCCTGACGGCACGCGACCCGTCCGGACGTGCAACCCAGATCTCACTCCACAACGGACTACTTTGGAGGCGGTACCGAGTAAAGGCGATCAATCCTTTCGACGTCAAACGCCCCGAGGAGACAGATCGCCCAACCGGGCGCGACGAAGCTCCCGCGACCGCCGCGAAGACAGCAACGGTGACGACCGTCGCCGTAACCCAAAACCACGTTTTCATGTGTCCTCCTAAGAGAGATGCAGACTCACGTCGGCGACCGGCATCCGGTCGCCGCGTAAACGAACACGCATCCGCTGCCCGACGACGGGCGGCGGTCCTCTTAGTTGGTCTTACCCAGCGACATTGCGCACTCTCCTAACAGACGGTCGCGGGTCCGATTTTCTCGAAACGCCCGTCGTTTGTCAACGCTGCGCCGAGGCGTGATCAACGTTGTCGCGCCTAGGACGGCGGGCCGCGAATCGAGATTCGCGTGCGCCAAAACGCTCAGCCCGATATCGAGAAACGGCGTCCTAGCTGGCGGCGCTAGCTGGCGGCGCGCAGCAGCGGCGACGCGAGCGCGTGGCAGATCGCGACGGCGAGCGCGTCGGCGGCGTGGTTCGGCTCCGGGATCGCGTCGAGTCCGAGGATAGCCTTCACCATCCGCCCCACCTGCTGCTTGTCGGCGCGGCCGTAGCCGCACACCGTCTGCTTCACGCGCGACGGCGCGTACTCAGCGCACGCGATGCCGGCGGCCGCCGCCGCGACGAGCACGACTCCGCGCGCCTGTCCGACTGAGAGCGCGATGCGGGCGTCTGCGCCGACGAACGACTCCTCCAGCACGACGGCATCCGGAGCGTGATCCGTGATCAGACCCTGGACGCCCTCGAAGATCGTGAGGAGACGAGCCTCCGGCCTTGACTGCGGAGACGTGCGCCACCACCCGTGGCACGTGGCCCTG
>DASZBP010000076.1:0-2309 GCA_035943915.1 Gaiellaceae bacterium
CAACCTCAAACCCCTCATCAAGCTCCAACGCCCGACGAGCACCCGCCAACATCAACCCATGATCATCGGCGAGCACGATTCGCACATCGCGGATGCGATGCTCCTTAGCCGATCCCTTGCCGCAGTTCACACTGCACCTCTCTTGGATGGCCGCCGTCCATGGCCGATTCGACGTGCCTCACGGGGCTTCGTGAGAACAACTGAGATCGCTCAGCTTGCGATCCATCCTGAGAGCCCTATGACCCTACACGAAAAATGTCCCATTTTCCGCGAACTCAAACCAGCACTGGCCGGCGCGGGCGCCTAGTCGATGCGGGGATCGACGCTCGGCACGTGCCCAGCCCCGGCCTTGTTCCGAACGTGCACGGTGCCGCACTGGGCGCAGACGAAGGAGGCCTTCCCCCCGACGAACGTCAGCCCGAGTGAGTCGGCGGCCTTCTCGACTGCGTCGAACCAGGCCTGGTTGTCATGGTCGTCGCCGAATGCAACGAGATATTCGCGGCTGCAAGAGCATGTGTAGCGCAGTGCACATTGCAGCATGCCGGCCGTCCTCGTTGTCGCGGACGAACGCCCACTCGCGCTCGTTGAAGTGCTCACAGCGCGGGACTCTACGAGAGTAGTCGGACGAAGATGCGTATGTGCGTGAAAGCGGGGTGCCGACAGACTTCCGCGTGTGCAGCCGCGCTATTCGACGCCTGCTCAGCGCGCAGAAACGGGATGCTCCCCCGCGTCGCGCTCGCTGACGACGCCGCGGGCAAACACCCAGCGTGCCGCCTCGGTCCGGTTCGCGACGCCGAGCTTCCGATAGATGTTGGTCAGGTGAAACTTGACGGTCTGCTCCGTCACCCACAGGTCGCGTGCGATTGCCTGATTGGGGAGACCACGGGCCACCGCCTGAACGATTGTCATCTCACGTTCGGTGAGCCCCGAGTTCGCCAACGCGTCGACACCGCCGACGGCGCGGTCGCCGAGCGCGTGGTGGGTGGTGCCGTCCACTGCGCGGCGCACGGCCGACGCGAGATCGCCGAGGTCGATGCTCTTCACCACGTAGCCGCATGCTCCATGGGCGAATGCCGATTCGATCTCGTCGAGGTCGCCTGAGACCGACAGCACCACGACCTTCGTCTGGGGATACCGCGCCCGGATCTGGTCGAGACAGCCGATGCCGTACAGCCCAGGCATCCGCATGTCGAGCAGCACGACGTCCGGCACCAGGCGGCCGACCTCACGGAGGACCTCGGACCCGGAACGGACTTCGCCGACCACGTCGAACCCTCCCGCCTGCGACAGCACGATGCGCAGGCCGGACAGGATCAGCGGGTGATCGTCGACGATCAGGATCTTTGTCATTCCGGGGGGCGCCTCTATCACGGTGAGAGCACGAAACCCGATCGCGCTGCCGCGGCCGCTGGTCGTTGGTCCAGACCGGCCAGCGCCCCTTCGTCTGGAATCGCGCCCGGCATCACGACGCGTCTTAGGTCCAGCGAGGCCTATCCGACCGACGCACGGGCCCGGCGGACAGGGCGCGTACCTTGACCTTCGCCAGGGGGCCGACGTACGCCCCGCGCCGCTGCGAAGGAGAGACCGATGATGGGAACGACTAGCCTGTACACGCAAGCTCGGCGGCTGGCCCTCACGGCCGGCGCGCTGCTGACCTGCAGTCTCCTCATCGGACCAGCGTCGTTCGCCAGGACTTCCGCGGTCGTAACGGTCAGCCTGACCGACACAGCCCCGCCGTCACCGGCGGTTGCGAACGTCGCACCGGGCGACTCGATCACCTTCGTCAACACCGGCAAGGAGAACCACGACATCGTCTCTGCGCGCGCCGGGTTCACGACACCCGTGTTGCTGCCCGGCCAGTCGGCCTCCGTGACGATGAACACGATCGGCAAGTTCACGTACAAGCAGACGGGGTTCACGCACTCGTTCAGCGGCTCGATCGTCGTCGCGTCGCCGTCGGCGCACGGCCGCCTCACGTTGACCTCGAGCAATGCGTTCGTCCCTTACGGGTTCCGCACGACCTTGCATGTGTCGACGTCCCTGTCCGACGGGACGCCGCTCGTCCTGTTCTCCTCCCGCACCGCCGGCACGCACGCGCCGCGCAAGTGCGTGGCAACGGCAGGCGGCCAGGCCCCGACCCTCCCCTCTGGTTGGGTGCGGGCGTCCGCACCCGTCGCAGTGAGCGGGGGCGCGGTGGCGTTCGGGGTACGCCCGGCAGCAGCGACCAGTTACCGCGTGACGACCGCGGACGGAGCCGCATGCTCCGGCGCGGTTGTCGTGAAGGTGCGTCCGCGCTTGACGATCAGGCT
>DASZBP010000077.1:0-6193 GCA_035943915.1 Gaiellaceae bacterium
CTCGGTCTGATCGCTGACCCCGTCGTAGTTGTCAGCGCCGTACTTGTTCGACGCCGTCACGACCGCCCGGAGCGCGTAATGCGCGTCGGCCGCCAGGACGGTGTACTTCGTCGTGGTCGGACCGGTCTTCGCCGGGGTGACCTTGACCGTCTTGAACGTGGTGCAGCCGTCCTGGCAGTGCTGCCACTGGACGACGTACCCGGTCGGAGCGTTCGACCAGGTGCCGAGGTTCAGCGTCACGGACGTGCCGGGGACGATGCCCGAGCCCGGGGTGATCGCGGGGTCAACCGTGTTCTCAGGCTCACCCGTGATCGACACCTTCGCCAGCGCCATGCCATCTTCGGCGAAGAAGCCATTCGACTCACCCGTGCCGTCGTCGGCCACGACGAAGCCGTAGATGTCGTAGCCGACATCCTTGGCCGTCACCGTGTAGGTGTCGGTGTTGTCGGCGTTGCTGTACATGTTCGAGAAGTCCCACTGGACCGTGGTGCAGCCCTGGCCGAGAGCGAAGCCCTTGACCGTGGCAGCCGAGATCGGGCCGCGGGGGGCGATGCCGCCGAACGGGTCCGTGTCCGGGGAGCAGCGGACCCACCCGTACTCGTACACCGGCTTGCCGGTGAAGTCGCCGGCGGTCAGCGTGAGGACGCCGCCCGGGCTGGCCTGCGGGCCGCCGCTGAGCGTGTTGCCGCCCGAGTAGGTCGGGCTGGAAGCCGTATAACCCCACACGCAGCCGGACTCGCCGGTGCTCGTGGCGTCGTTGTTGCTCCACTCACCCTGCGTGAAGTACGAGTGCCCGTTGACGACGTTCGTCACGTCGGACGAGTTGTCCGCGAGGGTCGGCAGGAAGCTCGAGCCGTCGCTGGCCCAGTACCACGCGCACAGGTCGCCGTTCTCGTACCCGCCGTAGGGCGAGTTGCTGTCGACCCACCAGCCGTAGCCGGTCGGATCGGTGACGGACTCGTTGTGCTCGTGACTCGTGACGCCGATGACTTCGTCGGCCGCGTCCAGGTCGGTCGGGCCGTTCGGGTCGGTGCCGTTGCTGATCGAGCCGGTGCCGTTCGGGTGCTCGCCACCGTCGCAGTCAGTGCGGTACTGGTTGCCGCCCTGAACCGAGAAAGCCTGGTTCGGCCACGGCATGTTCGCGTAGATGTACTCGGTCGACGGCGTGCTGCCGAACGAGCTGTGGTACGCGCAGTAGTAGTCCCACGTGCAGGCGTTCGCCAGGTTTGCCGCGTTCGATGCGCTGTCGGGGCTGAAGCACGAACCGACGTTGTGCGGCGTGTACATGAAGAACTCGTTCGTGGGCCCATGCGGCCAGCCCTGGGCGTCCGCGAAGCGCTTCACCTCGGTCTGCAGCTGAGCATCGCTCAGGCAGTTGGTGACGCCCTTCATCGCCAGGTGGCCGTCCGCAAGATCATTCGCGAAGGCCGCGTACGACTTCATGCACGAGCTCTTCGGGAACGGGTTCGTGTCGATCGCGAACCCGCCGTAGGACGAGTCGTAGTAGATCTCGCCGTCCTTGGTGCCCATGTACTGAACAGCAACAGAGTCGACGTTGTCGTTGCCCCAGCTGTCATGGGCCTGGTCCTTGAAGTACTGCGTGATGACCTGAACGTAGTTCGAGGCCATCCGGTACCCGCTCGGGAGCCAGAAGATCATGTAGTTGGTGTTCGACGTCATCACCGTCGGCAGTGACGCAATCGACGCCGGCGGAATCTGATCCGGACCGCCGTACGTCAGGTTGTCCGAGCTGGCGGGGCCAGCGACGTTGAGCGCCTTGCCGAGGGCGCCCTGCGGGCCCCGCGGATTCCGGCGCTTAAGGATGTAGCCCTGGCCGACGGCCGGGCCGGTGCGGATGAACGGCAGCTGAGCGCCGAGCATCTTGTGCGTCGCCGTGGTGGCGACCGCAGCACGTGTCGCACTCGAGGAGTGCGTCTTGTTCGTCGCAGTGGCTGCGAGCCCCGGGAACACCAGGGCGGCAACGGCTACCGCGGCGAGCAAAGCATGCTTCATGTAGCCCTTCTCCCTCTCTCAGTTTGGGGCCCTGAGCCGCAGTCGGTTCCTCCGCCCGGTTTGCGTAGCCCCCGTCGCAAGAACATAGAGGTTCCTCCATCAAATTCAAGACCCCGATTGTGGGTCTCGTAATTCGCGAGTCAGGAAGCGGCGAGGGCCGCCGGGCGCTCGGCCCGCCGGTAGGTCACCGAGTAGCCCAGCTCCTGCGGCACGGCCAGCAGGCCGTCGAGATCGAGCTCGATCCGGGCGCCGGCCTTCTGCGTGACCTCGTCCTCGAGGGGCAGGTCGAAGTCGTCGGCCCCGAAGTCGAGAGCGCGGAACGCCTCCTCGTTCTGCGTCAGCACGGACGTCCGGATGTGCTTGACGTTGTCGAGGAAGATCCGGGAAAGGGCGATGTGGCGCCAGTACTCGCGCGGCTCGATCTCCCGGCCGCCGAGGTCGGTGCCGTACGGCTTGTACGTCCAGGAGAGGAACGAGAAGAGACCGCCGTGCTCGTCCTGGAAGTCGCGCGTCCGCTGCAGGTGCTCCATGCGCTCTGCCTGGGTCTCGTCGAAGCCGATCACCATGGTCGCCGTCGTCCGCAGCCCGCTCTCGACGATCGCGCGCTGCGCGTCGAAGTACTGCTCCACCGTGTACTTGAACTTGGCGTGCCGGCTGCGGAAGTCCTCCGTCAGGATCTCGCTGCCGCCGCCGGTGACCCAGTGGACGCCCGCGTCGCGCAGCCGGGCCGCCGTCTCCGCGTAGGAGAGCTCGGCGCGGTCGGCGAGGTACATGAACTCGGCGACGGTCAGTGCGTAGAACTCGACCCGGTCGCCGTAGCGCTCGCGCACGCTTGCGAACAGCTCGCAGTAGTAGTCGAGCGGCAGCTTCGGGTTGAACCCGCCGTTGAAGCCGACGAGGTCGCCGCCGAGCTCGAGCAGCTCGTCGATCTTCGCGAACACCTGCTCGCGCGAGAGGACATAGCCGCCCTCCTGATTCGGGAGGACGTAGAAGGCGCAGTAGTCGCATTGCGCGACGCACACGTTGGTGTAGTTGATGATCCGCATCACCATGTACGTCGCGTGATCCGGCTCGTGGAAGCGCGCGCGCACGATCTGCGCGAGGCGCTTCAGGTCGTCGTCGCTCGCGTGCCGCCACAGCCAGCAGGCATCGTCGGTGTCGATCCGGCCGCCGCTCTCGAGCGTCTCGGTGATCTGCGCGAGCCTCACGGTGCCAGCGTGTCCATGAACGCGCTCACGGAGAAGACCGCGTTGCCCGGGCCGGGTGGGCCGTAGCCGGGAGGCGGCTTGAGGCCGTGGCGGTCGAGCGCGTCGCGGTATGCCTCGAGCAGGCGGATGTGGTACTCGAGCGGCGCGCCCTCGGGGTTGTCCTGGCCCAGCGGCGTCGCCGGCTCGGGGCACCAGTTCGTGAACCGTGGCGTGATCCCGCGCGACATGAAGAAGTCGAGGCCCTCGGTTGTCGACGCGATCGCCTCGTCGACCGTCGCGAAGCCGAACGGCTGCGCCATCTCGACGCCGGCGACGAAGTTCGGGATGACGTGGGTCGGCCCGAAGACGTCGGCCGCGTCGAGGATCCGCTTGTGCCACTCGGACCGGCCGACGTAGCGGGTCTTGCCCGGGCAGATGATCTCGAAGAGGCGCTCGTCCCACACCTCGTAGTTCGGGTGGTAGATCGAGATGCCGTAGTCCTTGAAGCGCTGTGCGTCCGCCTTCGGGAGCGCTTGCGCGACGACCTTGCCGATCCAGCGGCCCGGGAAGTGCTCCTCGATCGCCTGCGCGTAGCGGCCGTAGAAGTCGGCCTCGCCGAGCCCGTCGACCTGGCTCGTCACCGAGCCGCCGGTGAGCGTGTAGGCCTTGCTCGCTTTCGCCGTGTCGTACTTGTCGATCAGCGCGAGCGCCTCGAGCACGTCGTCGACGGGCTTCACGCCCGTGTACGGGCGGCCTTCCTGCTTGTGCTGGCGCCAGTTGTGGTTGATGTCGCAGAAGCGGCACTCTTCCTTGGCGCCGAAGTACTGGCAGAGCCGCAGAACGGTGAGGTAGATGAGGTAGCCCCACTGGATCGTCGGCGCGGTCTCCATCACGGTCTTCCCGTTGGAGAGCTCGTGGCGGTAGTACTCGGGCATCGGCGGCAGCGCGACGTCGGCGATCACACGCCCGTCCAGCACGAGCTCGAGCGGGCCGTCCTGGCGCGACACGCGGTACGGCGAGTCGGGATTCACGCGCACGGAGACGATCGTGCGGCGCAGGTTCCACGGGCCGCCGGTGAGCGCCACCTCTTCCGGCGGCCGGCGCCGCGCCGCCTCGCCGAGCTGCGCGAGCGGCTTCTGGTCGAACGAGAAGATGAAGTACGACTTCGGCTTGACCTCGCCTTCGAGGTTGTCCGACAGCGCGGAGTCGTCGAACGCGATGCCGGTGCGCAGCAGGTCCTCCTTCAGCACCGCCTCCGGCGGGATGTGCGGGAAGCGCTCCATCAGCGCCTCGACCAGGGCCGTGCGGCTGTCGGCCACCGTGCTCACAGGCCCAAACTAGCGGTTCTCTCATCGCTGGTCGCGTAGGCTCCCGTGCCGTGACCTCGTGGCTCGCCAACTACGGCGTCTTCGCCGTCTTCGTCCTGATGGCGATCGATGCCGTCTTCCCCGCGGCAAGCGAAGCCGTGATGGTCTACGGCGGCGCCCTCGCCTCGGGCGCGCTCGCGCACGAGCTGCACATCTTCGGATGGCACGCCACCGGGCTTCCGGCGTATATCGCCGTCGTTCTCGCCGGCGTCGTCGGCTACCAGCTCGGCGCGATCGCCGGCTGGTGGGTCGGGATCAGGCTCGGCCGGGAGTTCCTCGAGCGGCACGGCCGCTGGCTGCACCTCTCGGCGAGCAAGCTCGACCGCTCGGAGCGCTGGTTCGACCGCTGGGAAGGCTGGGCGGTGTTCCTGGGCCGGATCACGCCGGTCGCCCGCTCGTTCATCTCGATCCCGGCGGGCGTCTTCGAGGTCGAGCCCCGCCGGTACAACGTGCTGACCCTGCTCGGGAACGCGATCTGGTGTGTCGCCCTCGCCGGGGTCGGCTGGGCGATCGGCGCCAACTACAAGAAGTTCGACCACGACTTCCGCTACGTCGAGTATGCGGTCGTGGCGGGAATCCTGGCTTTTGCGGCGTATTGGTTCGTGCGGCGCCGCCGCACGGCTACCATCACCGCTGGTCATGACGATCCCTCACGTTGACGTCAAGGCGCAGTACGCGCCGCTGATCCCCGAGCTACAGGACGCCTTCGCGCGCACCCTCGAGACCGGCCGCTTCATCTTCGGGCCGGAAGTCGAGGCGTTCGAGCGCGAGGCGGCCGAGCTGCTCGGCGTCGCGGAGACCGTCAGCTGCGCGAACGGCACCGACGCGCTCGTCCTCGTCATGGACGCGATGGAGATCGGGCCCGGTGACGAGGTGATCTGCCCGTCGTTCACCTTCTACGCGACCGCCGAGGCGATCGCGCGCCGCGGAGCCACGCCGGTCTTCGCCGAGATCGACCCGGTCTCGCTGAACCTCGACCCGGCCGACGTCGAGCGGCGGATCACGGATCGCACGAAGGCGATCATGCCGGTGCACCTCTTCGGCCGGCCTGCGGCCGACTTCTCGGGCTTCGGCATCCCGGTGATCGAGGATGCCGCGCAGGCGTTCGGCGCAGGCGGGATCGCGACGAGCGTCGCGTCGACCTTCAGCTTCTTCCCGACGAAGAACCTCTTCGCGCTCGGCGACGGCGGCTTGATCGCGGTGAACGACGCCGAGCTCGCGCAGCGTATCCGCATGCTCCGCTTCCACGGCTCCGCCGCGAAGAAAGAGTTCATGTACGTCGGTTACAACTCACGGCTCGACGCGATGCAGGCGTCGTTCCTGCGGATCTTCCTTCGTCACATCGACGACTGGAACCGGCAGCGCCGCGAAGCCGCGGCGCGCTACGTGGAGATGCTCGACGGTCTCGTCGACGTCCCGCAGGACGAGGCAGGCCACGTCTACCACATGTTCTGCGTGCGCTCTCCGGAGCGCGACACGCTCGCCGCGGCGCTTGGCGACGCGGACATCGGCTTTGCCGTCTACTACCAGCCGCCGCTCCACCTGCAGCCCGCGCTGCGTTACCTCGGCTACTCGGAGGGCGACTTCCCCGAGACCGAGAAGGCGTCGCGCGAGAACCTCTGTCTG
>DASZBP010000078.1:0-6621 GCA_035943915.1 Gaiellaceae bacterium
CGGCGAGCAGCGACGAGCGCGCGCCGTGCAGCACGCCCGCGCGCCCCGACCCAAGCGACGCAGCGCCGGCCGCTTCGACGCCCACGAGCCGCACGTCCTCGTCCGGGATGAAGTCGTAGAACATGCCGATCGCATTCGAGCCGCCGCCGACGCATGCGATGACCGCCTCGGGCAAGCGCCCTTCGACGGCGAGGAACTGCTCGCGCGCCTCGCGGCCGATGACACGCTGCAGCTCTCGCACCAGCTCCGGGTAGGGCGCGGGGCCGACGCACGAGCCGATCAGGTAATAGGTCGTGTCGACGTTCGCGATCCAGTCGCGGATCGCCTCGCTTGTCGCCTCCTTCAGCGTGCGCGTCCCGAACTCGACCGGCACGACTTCCGCGCCGAGCAGCTTCATCCGCGCGACGTTGGGCGCTTGGCGGCGGATGTCCTCGCTGCCCATGTAGACGATGCACTCGAGACCGAAGCGCGCGCACACCGTCGCCGTCGCGACACCGTGCTGGCCGGCGCCGGTCTCGGCGACGATTCGTTTCTTCCCGAGCCGCTGTGCAACGACCGCCTGACCGACCGCGTTGTTGATCTTGTGCGCACCCGTGTGCATGAGGTCCTCGCGCTTCAGGTACACGCGCTTGTCCGGCGCGAAGCGCGCGGCGAGCGTCAGCGGCGTCGGCCGTCCGGCGTACGTGGTGAGGAGCTCGTGCAGCTCGGCGTGGAAACCCGCGTCGTCGCGCAGTTCCGCCCATGCCTGCTCGAGCTCGTCGAGCGCGGGAATCAGCGTCTCGGGGACGTAGCGCCCGCCGTAGTCGCCGTAGACGCGCGAGCTCATGCTGCCGCCTCCACCCAGCGCCGGATCGCGTCGTGGTCCTTGACGCCCGGCGACGCCTCTGTCGAGCGCGCCGAGTCCACGGCCCACGGGCGGACCTCGTCGATCGCGCGACGCACGTTCTCGGGGCCGAGCCCGCCGGCGAGCATCACGCGGCCGGGCGTCGAGCGCGCGCGGTCGAGGTGGGAGGGGTCGTCCTCGAGCCACGGCAGGTCGACGACCTTGGCCACCTCTTCGCCGCGCCGCAGCAGCACTGCGTCGCGCGACCGGTGATCGCCCTCGCGCGCGTAGAACTGCACGAGATCCGCATCCGTGTCGTGCTCGTCGCCGACGAAGACCGCCACGCGAAGCACCGTATCGGGCGCATCGAGGAGCGCGCCGGCGCGACGCGGGCTCTCCTCGGCGAGGATGAACCCGACGAGGTCGGCGCCTGCCTCGACGGCTGCGTCGACGTCCTCCTGACGCGTGAGGCCGCAAACCTTGACGAGCGGGCGCCGCAGCAGCGATGCGAGCGCCTCGCCGGGATCCGCGGCACGCATCAGCGACGAGCCGACGAGCACGGCGTGCGCGCCGGCGAGCTCTGCCGCGGCCGCCTGCGCGCGGGTGTGGATGCCGGACTCGGCGATCACGATCGGCCCTCGGACGCGCGCCACCAGCTCCAGCTGCGCTGCGCGGTCGATCGCAAAAGAAGAAAGGTCGCGGGCGTTGACGCCGACGACGGGCGCGCCGAGCGCGAGCGCGCGGTCGAGCTCCTCTGCATCGTGCGCCTCGACGAGCGTGTCGAGCCCGAGTGATTCCGCCTCGCGCATGAGCGCCACGGTCGTCGCGTCGTCGAGGTCGCGCAGCAGGAGCAGTGCCGCGTCCGCGCCTGCATCCCGCGCGGTGCGCAGATGCTCGGGCGTCGAGAAGAAGCCCTTCGCGAGCAGAGGCAGCGACGAAGCAGCCCGCGCAGCCCGGAGGTCGTCCCAGGTCCCAGCGAAGCGCTCGTCGACGAGCACCGACATCGCTGCGGCGCCGCCGCGCTCGTACTGCTTCGCGACCTCGCCGGGATCGCCGGCCGGGCGCAGGTCGCCTGCCGACGGCGAGCGGCGCTTGAACTCCGCGATCGCGCCGAAGCCCCCGCGCAGCGCATCCTCAAACCGCATGCGTGAACTCCCCCAATTCGTCGAGCCGCGCGAGCGCCGCGCCGGAATCGAGTGCCTCGCGTGCGATCGCCAGTCCTTCGCGCAGGTCCGCGGCGTGCCCGCCCGCGGCGATCGCACCGGCGGCGTTCAAGAGGATCGCCGAGCGGCGCCCTCCGTTGCCTCCCGAGAACACCGCGCGGATCATTGCCGCGTTCTCGCCCGGCGTCCCGCCCTGGAGCTCTTCCGGAGCGCACCGCTCGATGCCAAGGTCGACAGGGTCGATCTCGCGCCGGTGCACGTCACCGTCGACGACCTCGCAGACGAGGTTCGGCCCCGCGGGCGAGAGCTCGTCGATCCCGCCTGCACCGTGCACGACGAACGCGCGGCGGGCGCCCAGCTTCGAGAGCACGTCCGCAATGATGGGCACGAGCTCCGGCGCGTAGACGCCCACCACCTGGGCGCGCGCACCGGCGGGGTTGGTCAGCGGGCCGAGCACGTTGAAGACGGTACGCGCCGCGAGCTCCTTGCGGACGGGCGCGGCGTGCTTCATCGCCGGATGATGGAACGGCGCGAACATGAAGCCGAAGCCGAGGGTGTCGATCGACTCGGCGATGCGCTCCGACGAGAGCTCGAGGCTGAAGCCGAGCGACTCGAGCACGTCTGCCGAGCCGGACTGCGACGACACGGACCGGTTGCCGTGCTTCGCGACGGCGCTGCCAGCCGCCGCCGCGACCAGCGCCGCGGCGGTCGAGATGTTGAACGTGTTCGCACCGTCGCCGCCGGTGCCGGCGGTGTCGACGATGTCCTCGCGCTTGGGCTTCACGGCGATGACGTGCTCGCGCATCGCCTCCGCCGCGCCGGCGATCTCGTCAGCGGTCTCGCCCTTCAGTCGCAGGGCGACGAGGAACCCGCCGATCTGGGCGGGCGTCGCCTCCCCGGCCATGATCGTCCCCATCACGAGCCGCGTCTCCGCACGTGAGAGCTCTTGGCCGTTGAGCAGCCGGTCGAGTGCCTCCTGGATCGTCATCGCCTGAGGAAGTTTCTCGCGATCTCGCGCCCGAGCGGCGTGAGCACCGACTCGGGGTGGAATTGCACTCCATCGATCGGCAGGTCGACGTGGCGCACTGCCATCACTTCGCCGTCCGGCGCCATTGCGGATGTCTCGAAGCAGCCGGGCACGCGGGTCGCCGCGAGCGAGTGGTAGCGCCCCGCGAGGAAGTCCGGCGGCATGCCTTCGAAGATCCCGCGGCCGTCGTGCGCGACGACCGTCGCCTTGCCGTGCACGAGCTCGCGCGCCTGTCCGACCTCGCCGCCGAACCGCTCGACGAGCGCCTGGTGACCGAGACACACGCCGAGCGTCGGCATCTTCCCGGCGAGACGCTCGAGGATCGCAGGCGTCTGACCCGCCTCCGACGGCCGCCCGGGGCCGGGCGAGACGACAAGGTGCGACGGTGCAAGACGTTCCGCCTCGTCGGGGTCGATCTCGTCGTTTCGCCGCACGACGACGTCCGCGCCGAGCTCGGCGAACATGTGCGCGAGGTTGTACGTGAACGAGTCGTAGTTGTCGATCAGCAGCAGCATCAGCCGGCCTCGGCAAGCGTGAGTGCAGCCTCGACGGCCGCGAGCTTGCGCAGGCACTCCTCGTGCTCCGCCGTCGGATCGCTGTCCGCGACGATGCCCGCGCCCGCCTGCATGTACGCGACACCGTCGTGGAGCACGACGCTGCGAATCGCGATGCACGCGTCGAAGTCGCCGTCCGGCAGCGCATAGAGAACTGCGCCGGCGTACGGCCCGCGGCGGTAGCCCTCGAGCTCCGAGACGATCTGCATCGCGCGCACCTTCGGCGCGCCGGACACCGTGCCCGCCGGGAAGCACGCACGCAGCACGTCGAACGACGAGACGTCGTCGCGCACCTCGCCGCGCACCTCGGAGACGAGATGTGTGATGTGCGAGAAGCGCTCTGCCTCCATGAAGCGCACGACCTTCACCGTCCCCGCCTTGCACACGCGCGAGAGATCGTTGCGGCCGAGGTCGACGAGCATCACGTGCTCCGCGCAGTCCTTCTCGGACTCGAGCAGCCGCTCGGCGTCGCCTTCGCCAGGGACGGTCGACCCTGCGATTGGGTTGAGTGACGCGACGTCGCCTTCGCGCTTGACGAGCGTCTCCGGCGACGACCCGACGACTGCGATGCCGTCGAGCTCGAGCAGAAAGAGATACGGCGAGGGGTTGACTCGGCGGAGCGCGCGATAGAGCGCGAGAGGCGACACGTCGGTGCGTCGCACCGCGCGTTGCGACAGCACGATCTGGAATGCGTCGCCGCGCCGGATGTGCTCCTGGCATCGCCGCACGCCGTCCTCGTACTCCGACTGCGCCGGGTACCGCTCGGTCTCGTGCGACTCGAGCGGCCGGCGCTCGAGCGTGTGCGTCGCGCCGAGCAGCTCCGAGATCTCGTCTCCGTTGCCGGCGAGCACGTCCGCCGTCCCGCGCGCGTGGTCGAAGCGCACGAGCCCCTTCACCGCCACGAAGCGGCTCTCCGGCAGCGACGGTCCTTCGGCGGGGAGCGAGACGGTCGGCTCGAGCGCGGCCACGTGGTCGTAGCCGAGGTAGCCGACGACGGGCGCATCGAGGCCGTCCGCCTCGTCGAATGAGAGCAGCCGGTCGCCGTAGCCCACGAACGAATGCCGCCCGAGCCGGCCCTGCTCGACCGACTCCAGCAGGAACGACGCGCGGCCCGCCTCGCGCAGCCGCACATAGGCGGCAAGCGGCGTGAGCAGGTCGGTGTCGGCCAGCACGGTGCTCATGTCGCCCAGGGTAGGCAGAATCCCGGGCGATGGCGACGCCGCAGCTCCTCCACGATCTCCTCGGCGCCCGCGGGCCATCCGGTCACGAAGAGGAGCCCGCGCGCATCTGGCGTGAAGCCGCCGCGAAGTTCGGCGAGGTCTGGTCGGACACGCAGGGGTCGTCGTTCTCCCGCGTCAAAGCCGCCGACGGTGCCCCGACGCTCGTCGTCATGGGGCACATCGACGAGATCGGGGTGTCGATCACGAACATCGAGGAGAGCGGCTTGCTCTCGTACACCACGGTCGGCGGCATCTCTCCCGCGACCCTGATCGGGCAGCGCGTCGACATCCTCACGGCGAGCGGGATCGTTCCCGGCGTGTTCGCACGCAAGCGGATCTCGCCCGAGGAGCTGCGCGACCCACCGAAGCCGCAGCACATCGACCTGCATATCGACGTCGGCGCGAAGGACCGAGACGACGCCGCGTCGATGGTGCGCGTCGGCGACCCGGGCGTCTGGGTCGGCCCCCCGGTCGAGCTGCCGAACGGCCGGCTGCTTTCCCGCGCGCTCGACAACCGTCTGGGCGCGTACATCGCGCTCGAGTCGGCTCGCCGCATCGCGGAGAGCGGGGCGGACGTCGACGTGGTGGCCGTCGCCGCCGTGCAGGAGGAGATCGGCCTGTACGGCGCGCGCACCGCGGCATACGGTGTCGATCCGCAGATCGCGCTCGCGATCGACGTGACCCCTGCGACCGACGTCCCCGGCGGCGATGCGCGGCGCGCCGGCGCGGCAAAGCTCGGCATGGGCGCGATGATCGGCCGCGGCCCGACACTCAACAAGAAGCTCGTCGACCTGCTCGCAGAGACTGCCGACGCCGAGGGGATCCGGTACGGCTTCGAGGTGTACTCGGGCGACACGCACACCGACGCCGACGAGATGCACCTCGTCCGGAGCGGCATCCCAACGGGACTGATCTCCATCCCGACGCGGTACCTGCACACGCCGACCGAGATGTGCGAGCTCGCCGACGTCGAGGCGATCGTCCAGCTCGTCGTGGCGTTCGCCAAGCGTCTGAGCCGCGACACGAGCTTCGTTCGCTAGCGGATTGGTGCGCCGGGATCGTCTGCTCCGGGGTGCGGACTGGACGCGCTGAGGCGTCACGAAGCGTAAGCGGCCCAGCCGCTCCAGGCCGCGCATCCGGCACACGCGAGCACGGCGCACCAATTCGCTAGCTTGCGGCCGTGAGCAGAAGCGTCATCGTCAGCGCGGTCCGCACGCCGTTCGGCAAGCTCGGCGGCGGTCTCGCCTCCTACAAGGCGACCGACCTCGGCGCGCACGTCATCAAGGCTGCGCTCGAGCGGATCGGCGTCGAGGCATCCGAGCCGCAGTACGTGATCATGGGCCAAGTGCTCCAGGCGGGCGCCGGCCAGGCTCCCGCGCGCCAGGCTGCGATCGCCGCCGGGCTGCCGAAGGAGACGCCTGCCGACACGATCAACAAGGTGTGCGCGTCGTCGATTCGCGCGATCGAGATCGCAGACTCGATGATACGCGCCGGCGATGTCGACGTCGTGGTCACCGGTGGCATGGAGTCGATGTCGAATGCGCCATACCTCCTCGCCAAGGCGCGCTTTGGCTACCGTCTCGGCAACGGAGAGCTGCTCGACTCGATGGTGTTCGACGGCCTCACGTCGACGTTCGACCAGATGCACATGGTCATGCAGAACTCGAAGGTCGCGCGCGAGCTCGGCATCACGCGCGAGCAGCAGGACTCGTGGGCGGCTCGTTCGCACGAGCGCGCCGCGGCGGCTCAGGACGCCAACAGATTCGACGACGAGATCGTCGCCGTCGGCGACCTGGCGCAGGACGAAGGAGTTCGCCGCGACACCACCGTCGAG
>DASZBP010000079.1:0-1795 GCA_035943915.1 Gaiellaceae bacterium
GAGGTCCGCGATCTCGCTCTTGACCTGCTGCTCGTACTCCGGGTAGATCGGCAGGCGCCAGTAGCGCTCGCCGCAACCGGCCACGACCTTGAGGAAGCGGTCGACGAACGCGTCGTCGTTCGACATCGTGCCGCTCGCCGCGTGGCCCAGCGCGACGACGCATGCGCCCGTCAGGGTCGCGGCGTCGACGATCTTCGTCGCGCCTAATTTGCGCGCGTAGCACAGCGCATCGGCGAGGATGAGCCGGCCTTCGGCGTCGGTGTTGATCACCTCGATCGTCTTGCCGTTCATCGCTTTGAGCACGTCGCCGGGCTTCATCGCCTTGTGGCCGGGGAGGTTCTCCGACGACGGCACGAGCCCGATCACGTTGATCTTCGGGTGCAGCTTGCCGATCGCCCACATCGCGGCGATCACGCCGGCGCCGCCCGACATGTCGTACTTCATCTCGTGCATGTTCTCGGCGGGCTTGATCGAGATACCGCCGCTGTCGAACGTCAGGCCTTTGCCGACGAGCGCGAGCGTCTCGCTGGACGACGGATCGCCTTTGTACGTCATCACGCTGAGCGTCGCGGGCTCGTCGGAGCCGCGCGACACGCCGAGCAGCGAGCCCATCCCGAGCTCTTCCATGCGCTTCTCGTCGAGCACGTCGACCTCGAGGCCCGCATCCTTGCCGAGCTCTTTCGCGCGCGCCGCGAGGTGCGTCGGCGTCATGTCGTTCGCGGGCGTGAGCGCCATGCGGCGCGCCGCATTGACCGCTTCGCCGATCACGCTGCCTCGCTGCGCGCCGGCGTCGAGCGTGGCGCGGTCGTACGTGCCTGCGAGGATCGTGACGGAGTCGGTGACGACGGGCTTGTCGGGCTCGGTGCGATAGATCGTCGTGTCGATCGTGCCCGCGATCGCGCCTTCGGCGACGAACGACGCGGCGAGCATCGCATCGGCGCCGGCCGGCAGCGCGATCGCGATCGCCGTGACGCCGCGCTTGCCGAGATAGCGCACCGCGGTGCCGGCGTACTTTGCGAGACCCGCGGCGTTGAACGTGCCGCGCTCGCCGAGGCCGACGACCAGCACGCGTTTGAACGGCGCATCCTTCGCGTGCACGAGGGACGTCTCGTTGGCCTTGCCGGAGATCTCACCGCCCGCGAGGATGTCGGCGATCGCGCCGCCGAGCAGCGTGTCGACCTCCGCTGCGACGCCGTCGACGGCGCCGCCCGCGAAGACCGGCACGACGAGCGCGCCGGTCGCAACCGACGTCGGCGCGTCGTTCGAGACGTGGACCTGCATGGATTCCTCCGGAAGGACAGAAGCGGTCGAGCGACCGTGATTGGACAACCTGCACCCGATTCGCGCGCCGCCCGCGCGGCCCTCCGATGACCCTCCGGCACGGCGGCGACGACGCGTACGCGCGGGCTGGGGTCGACATCGACGCAGGCAACTTGGCGGTGCAACGGTATCGCGACGTGACCTCCGGTTGGACGCATCCGGACCAACTCGGTTCCCTCGGCGGCTTTTCGGGTCTCTTCCGGCTGCCGGGGGACGGCAAGCGGGCGCTGGTGGGCTCGACTGACGGCGTCGGCACGAAGATCCTCATCGCGTCGGCGCTGCGGCGCTACGACACGGTCGGCGCCGACTTGGTCAACCACTGCGTGAACGACATCCTCGTCACGGGCGCGGAGCCGCTGTTCTTTCTGGACTATCTCGCGGTCGGCAAGCTCGACCCCGAGATCGCGGCGCTGGTCGTGTCGGGCGTGCACCGCGCGTGCCGCGAGAATTCGTGCGCGCTGCTCGGCGGCGAGAC
>DASZBP010000080.1:0-1706 GCA_035943915.1 Gaiellaceae bacterium
TCGTCACTCATCGGTTCCCAATCAGCGAAACGATGGCGGGCTACGACGCGTTCGCAGCTGCGGCCGAGACGCATGCTCTCAAGGTAGTGCTCGAGGCGGCGCCGCTCGCAACGAAGCGCGAGCGCGAGCGCGAGCTCGCCGTCGCCGGCTAGAGACGCTGCATCACCTCTCGGGGGGACGGCACGCCGTCGTCTCCCCGCAAGGTGATGGATCGAACTGAGTCTGCAAAGCCGGTACGACTGGTCAAGATGACTGCCAGTTGCCGAAGCTGGCACATCCCGGCCACGCGTGCTGTGTCTAGGCCTGCCGGAAATCTGTCGGAAATCGGCGACGATCGCTGCGGAGCGCCGAGATCACACGGCGATGTTCCGATACGCCCGCTCGGGCCATCTCCATCCGCGGCCCGGAGTTGTGCTGTTTGAGCCCTGGGACGCTGCCCGGTGCGACGGCGACCCAGATGCCGGCGGCGACGAACGTAATCGCCAAGTAGGGCGTGAGGCGCTCTCCGAACGGGAGCACCTTCTCGACGAAGATCAGCCCGGCGACGACAAGCATCCAGGTGATGCTCATCACGCCCAGGGCGAACAGGATCAGCATCAGGCCCCAGCAGCAGCCGACGCAGTAGGCGCCGTGCTCGAGGCCCATCAGGAGCGCGCCGCGATGGCCTTCGCGCCAGCCGCCGAGTATGAAGCGCAGCGGCGAGCGGCAGTGGCGTAGACAGACCCGTTTGAGCGGGGTCAGCTGGTAGATCCCCGCGGCGCCGATCGCCCCGCCTGCGATCAGCGGCCTTTGCGCGTGCCAGCCGAGCGCGTGGATGTCGGCTGCACTGATCAGTCGGAACAGCCCGTAGGCGACGAGCCCGTACCCGGTCCAGGCGGTCAGGTAGCCGCAGAGGAACACCCAGGTCGGGACAAAGCTCCTTCCGTGCCGGCGCCGTTCGCCGCTCACCCGTGCGAAGAGGAGTGCCATCGGGGCGACCGAGGGCAGCATCATCGCCGCCATCATCGTCACCCAGGCTCCGAGGAACCAGCCGAGCGCACCGAGGTCGGTGCCGGGGCCAGCGTCCATGCCGCGCATCCGCGCGACGGTCACCGCCCAGGTCGCGAGCGTCGCGCCGCCAAGAAGCGCCGCCAGCCCGACGGGGCGGCGCCGGAGCACCGGCGACGGTGGTTCGACCGTCAGGGCTGCGACGGTTCGGCGGACGGAGGGCGTCCGTAGTCGACGGCCGCGCGGATCAGCGGGGGCGCGGCGTTCGCGAGTTGGCGGTCGGGAGCTGCGCCGAGAGCGCCGTTGATCGTCGAGAACGCGAGGCGAAGGGCAACGAATGCCGTCGCCTCGAAGATCGTCTGGTCGTCGAGCCCGACGCTGCGGAGTCGCTCGACGTCGGCCTCGGTCGTCTCGGCGGGTGCGGCTACGACCTGGCGTGCCCAGTCGGCGAGCGCGGCTTCACGCTCGGTGAGGTCAGGGGCCTCTCGGTCGGCGAGCGTCGCTGCTGCGGTCTCATCGTCGGTCAGGGCGGCGAGCCGCGGGGCCCACGCGAGCGAGCAGTACGAGTCGCGCCGCGCCGCGGCGGCAGCGGTGTTGAGGATCGCCTTCTCGCGGTCGGTCAGAGCCGAGCCTTCGACGAGCGACGTGCGCAGCGCGACGAACCCGTTTTGGAAGTCGTTCCTCCACGACCACAGTCGGGTCACGTTCCAGACGTATCC
>DASZBP010000081.1:0-4003 GCA_035943915.1 Gaiellaceae bacterium
CGTGATCGTCAGGATCGCGATCGCGAGCCCGACCAGCGCGTGTAGCCAGGTCTGGCGGTACCAGCGCTGCGGCTGCTCCCGGCGGCGGCTCGCCGGCGGGCGATGCTGTTCACGGACTGCCATGCGCGGCTACCAGCCGCCGCCGGGCGTGATCGTCGTCCCGGTGTAGACCGTCGCACCGGCGACACTCGAGGTGACCTCGAGCCCCGACGGGACGAAACTTCCTGTCCCGCTCACCGGCAGGTTGCTCTGATTGCCGTTGCCGCCGCCCGCGAGCGTGACGACGACTGTCTTCGTCCCGCCGCCGCTGACGGCGGAGCTCGTGTACGTCTTCGTACTGGTGCTCGTGATCGTGAGCCCCGTGATTGCGCCGATCGACGGCGACCCGCCGCACGACGACGCTCCCAGGAGGACCTTGGCCGCGCCGGAGGCAGCGCCGCATGCCATGACGGTGATGCTCGCGCTGGCAAGCGCGACATTCTGGTTGTAGACGACAGTCACCTTGTCGGTGTTCTGAATCGTGTTGGTGTTGTTGCCGTTCGCCTTCGTGACGGAAATCGGGATGAACCCGACCTGGATGCCTGCGAAGTCCGCTGCGGCGTACCAGTTGTTGTGCGTGCTCCGGATCTCGTAGCAGTAGTAATGGCCGTTCTGTGACGTCGGGCCGGTCTGCGTCGTTGACGCAAGCGTCGACGTGACGCCGGTGACCAGCGACGTGTACGTCGGCGTGCCACAGCTCGACGTGCTGCCGTTGTCGAAGCCGTAGATCGCCTCGGCCGTCAGGCCGGACGTCGTCGCCGCCGGGGTCCACGACAGAGTCGCGCCGTAGCCGGCGGGAAGCGCAGTCACGAGGACGGGCGCAGCGAGCGTGCCACCTGCATAGGTGGCGGTGTCGACGGTGGTGCCATCGAAGTACGCAAACGTCGAGCCGACATAGCCGGCACCGAAGAGAAGAACGAGGATCGAGATGAAAACGTACGAACGATTGGCCCGCCGCAGGGCCTTGCGGATCATGCCGTGCCGCCTCCTCCCCGATCTCGCCAGATCTCGTAGAGGGTGATGGCGCCGAGCGCCATCGCGGGGATGATCAGCAACAGGAGCCGCCCGAGGGTCGACTGAAGGTCGATCAGGGCGTAGCCGATCGCCGGGATATGGAACTTGGCGATCCAGCCGGTTCCGACGGCCGGCACTTGCCAGTCGTCAGGCGTGCCGTTGGCATCGCCCTTCGTGAGGAAGTAGCGGCCGGTCGCACCGGTGCCGATCTTCACCACACGGTGGGTGACCTTCTCGTTCGGGACGCCCGGCCGGCTGAAGACGATGACGTCCCCCACCTTGACCTTGGCGGCGTCCTTCTTGGTGTAGATGACGATCGAGCCCGTCGGGATCGTCGGCTCCATCGAGCCCGACCGGACGATGAGCGCCTGGTAGGGCAGGAACCGCGGTCCGACGGTGATCGCGAAGAGGCCGAGAGCAACCACCCCGGCGGCGAGCATCAGAATCCACGACGCGATCGTTCCGGCCAGCGCAAGGCGCGGGCGGCCGGACGTCGTGGCAGGGGCCGCCAGCGGGGGCGGCGCCTCGGTGCTCGGGGGGGTCTGCGACATCGGCGCTCTCCTCATTATGCGAGTTCGCCGGACGGCAGAACTACCCTTCGGGGTGAAATCAGTCATTCGCGCAAGCCGACGGCGTGTACGTGCCGTCGACGCTGTCGGCGTGCCAGGTCAGGTCGAATTTCGCGTTCGTCGCCTGGTACGAGTTCGGGGAGTCGGTCTGGAATTCCATCCCGATCGTGAAATACCGGGTTGCCCCCGCCGAGAGACGGCCGAGGTCCCAACAGCTCTTCGAGTAGAAGTCGGCGAACGAGTTGTTCTGCCAGTTGGCGGCGCACGTCGCATATCCGGTGCCGGTGCCTGGCAGGTCGGCGGGCGAGTGCGGCTTGGCATTCGGGTCTGGGTACAGACAGCCGTTCGTCAGGTTCGTGCCGCCGGAGTTCGTCTCCTGGATGTAGAGCTGCAGGCCGCCGTTCTCGATGATGCCGCCGAACGCGACGCCCGTGCACGGGTCGCTCTGCGTCGCGCCCAGGGCGCCGAGGGCGCCCGTGCCGCCGGACTGGCAGTTCTGCATCGAGATCTGCACGTCCCGGGCGTCGACGGAGCCGGTGTTCTTGATCTTGACCTGGACCGTGCTCGGGGCGCCAGGGAAGTTGCCGACCGTTCCGGCGAACAGCTGGCCGCCCGCTCCGGTGCAGGTGATGTTGTTCGGCTGCGTCACCGGGTTGAGGCCGGCGTCAGAGCTGCAGGCGGTGTTCGCGCCGATCGTCGTATCGAGCGTGAACGTCGCCGATGCGACGTTGCTGTTCGTATTGACCGCCTCCTCGACGAACACCGCGGCGACCCGGTGCACCGTGATCGTGCCGAGTACGCCGACGACGATCAGCGACAGCATGACCTTCTTGATCAGGGCCATCGACGGCCGACCCGCGCCGCGCATCAGAACTGGTCGATGTGCCAGCCGAGGCCGAAAGTGGACTTCAGGCCCTGGAAGGAGTTCTGGGCGCTCGCGGTGCCGCTCGGCAGGTAGATGCCGACGTAGAACTTGCGGCTTGCGGGCGCGGAGCCGACGTTGGGCGAGCCGACGGTCGCGCTGCCCACCGAGCCCGTCTTTCCAAGCTCGACGCTCGTGACGTTCGCGCCGCTGGCGGCGAGTGCCCCGTTGGCCACGAGCGTCGGAAGCTCGAGCTGGTTGTTCGCGCCGTGCAGCGTCTGGAAGTTCGCCAGCGTCTGCGTGTCCGTGCTCAGGTCCGTCAACGCCGTGGTATCGGAGATCAGCGCCGCAGTCGTCGCGCCTGATCCGGAAGCGCTGCAGCTCTTGAGACTCATCGACCCGGTCGCACCGATGTACGCATCCGCCGCAGCGGTGCACGTGATGTTCGTCTTGCTGAGCTCGGAGATCGTGATCGTGTCACCGGTCACGACGTTGCCCTTGAGCGTGCCGGTGAAGCTGACCGAGCCCGGCGTCGTGGTCTGCGGCAGGGTCGGCGCGTTCGTGCCCAGCGAGACCGAGCTGGGAGCGATGCAGGCGCCGTTCGCCGTCGCGTGTGTGGTGCTCGTCGCGCCGTCTCCGTACCAGCAGTAGTTGTAGGTGCTGCCGTTGACCGTCGTCTGCTCCTGGATGAAGAAGCCGAGGTTCGCGCAGAGCGGACCGGTGTACGTGGCGGTCGAATCCGTCACCCAGTGCGTCGTCGCGTCCTGCTCGTTGGTCTTGTTGTTGAAATTGAGGTCGGTGCCGGCGGTCGCTCCGACGGACTGCGCCGTCGAGTTGCGGACATCGAAGCAGTCGATGTTCTGCTGGTTGCCGCCGGTGATGCCATCCGTCGACAGGTCGACGACGCGCGTACCGATCGGCATCGCGAAACTGGCGGTCGGGTTGCCGGAGATCGGGATCGCGGTCTTGAGCGGCCCGACGTTTGCGCCGGCGGTGACCTGCTGGCTCTTCGTGCCGTAGTCGATCTCGAGCGTGTCGCCGGACTTGATCGGGCCCTCGAGCGGCAGCACGGTGAGGCCCGCCGTCGAAAGGTTCGTCCCCAGAGTGATGGTTGCGCCGCCGGCGGTGTTCAGCGCGGTGTTCACGTACGGCGCGAACATCTTGAGCTTGCCGGCATCGAGTGAGCCGGTGTTCGAGATGGTGACGGTGCTGACGCCCGCGAACGCGCCCGGAGCAACGTTGGTGATGCTCATGATCTGGTCGCACGCACCGAGTGCCGTCGTCGTGTTCGACCCGTTGAGCGTCTGCTGCGACGGCAGGTCGTTGATGTTGTCCGCGGTGATCGCGCTCGAGCCGCTGCTGGCGGAGAAGCACGTCTGGCCACCGGTGACGGCATCGCTCATCGTGAGCGTGCCGGAGGAGACGCTGCTGTTGGTGTTGGCCGTTTCGGCACTGAACGTCGCGAACGTGCCTGCGCCGCCGCCGTAGACGACGATGCCGATGACCATCATCAGCATCA
>DASZBP010000082.1:0-2641 GCA_035943915.1 Gaiellaceae bacterium
TACCTCGGCTGGGGCAGCGAAGGCGTCTCCGGTTACATCGGGACGCCGGCAGGTCGGAACCTGAACGCGCCGATGACGCAGGGCTACCAGGCGACCCCGTCGCCGAAGCCGAAGCGCTTCGCGATGAACTACCACCTGCTCTCGGTCGCCGACCGACCGCGACGCGTGCGCCTGCAGGTCTGGCTCGACATCGGTGAGCCTTGTCCATCCGTGATCGACGTGTGGCCGACCGCCGACTGGCACGAGCGCGAGGCCTGGGACATGATGGGCATCGCGATCACCGGCCATCCCAACCTCAAGCGCATCCTCATGGACGACGACTGGGAAGGCCACCCGCTCCGCAAGGACTACCCCATCGGCGGCGAGCCTGTCCGCTTCTCGGGGGAGGAGTAATGGCGGTCGCCGAGCGCACCGGCGCGCGCGCGCCGATCTACGAGGGCTCGCGCATCCCGAAGCCGATCCCGACGGTGCTGCAGACGTCGCCGGAGATGCAGGCGACGGGCGACATCCTCACGATCAACTTCGGGCCGAACCATCCGTCGACGCACGGCGTGCTGCGTCTCGTCGTCGATCTCTACGGCGAAGACGTCACCGGCCTCGAAGCGGTCATCGGCTACCTGCACACCGGCTTCGAGAAGAACATGGAGCAGAAGACGTGGTGGAAGTGCATCACGTACCCGGAGCGCATCGACTACGTCTCGTTCCAGAACAACGAGTACGTGTTCGTCGGCGCGGTCGAGAAGCTGCTCGGGCTGCCGGTGCCGCCGAAGGCGGAGTGGATGCGCACATGCCTGTGCGAGCTGAACCGCCTGCACTCACATCTCGTGTGGCTCGGGACGTCCGCGCTCGAGCTCGGCGCGATCTCGATGTTCTGGTACGCGTTCCGCGAGCGCGACATGATCCTCGACCTCTCGGAGATGGTCACGGGCTACCGCATGCACACGCGGTACTTCCAGGTCGGGGGATTGGCCGAGGACATCCCGCGCGGCTTTTATCCCGAGGCGCGCAAGTTCTGCGAGTGGATGCCGAAGGCGATCGACGACTACGAGACGATGCTCTCGCGCAACAAGATCTGGCTGGAGCGCACCGAGGGTCTCGGCCTGCTGTCGGCGGACGACGCGGTCGCGCTCGGGCAGTCCGGTCCCGCGCTGCGCGCCTCCGGCGTCGACTGGGATCTCCGCCGCGCCGAGCCGTATCTGATGTACGACAAGGTCGACTTCCGCGTCCCGGTCTATCCGCAGGGCGACGTGTACGCGCGGTACCGCGTACACATGGACGAGATGCGCGAGTCGGTGCGCATCGTCGAGCAGTGTCTCGACCGGCTCGAGAACATGGAAGGCGAGCCCTGGATCGCGGACGACCGGAAGGTCGTCCTGCCGCCGCGCGAGGAGCTCCACACGTCGATGGAGTCGCTCATTCACCACTTCAAGATCGTCACGGAAGGATTCCGCGTCCCCGAGGGCGAGGTCTACTTCGCGATCGAGTCGCCGCGCGGCGAGCTCGGCTGTTACATCTGCTCGGACGGCGGCGCCAAGCCGTGGCGCGTGAAGTTCCGCGCCCCGTCGTACGTGGCGCTGCAGGCGACGGCGACGTGCATGACCGACGCGCTCGTCGCCGACATGATCGCGATCGTCGGCTCGCTCGACACCGTCATGGGCGAGGTCGACCGGTGAACGCAGAGCTGTACGACGCGATCCAGGAGGAGCGCGCCAAGTACCCGTCCGACGCGAAGAGCGCGGTGCTACCTGCGCTGCGGCTGGCGCAGGAGGAGCACGGCTGGCTGTCGCCGGAGGTGCTGCGCGAGGTCGCGGACGCGCTCGAGCTCACGCCGGCGTACTGCGAGTCGATCGCGACCTTCTACGACCAGTTCCACACCGCGCCCGTCGGCACGCACATGATCGAGGTGTGCACGAACGTGTCGTGCGCCGTCGTCGGCGCGCAGCAGGTGCTCGAAGGCTTCGAGCACGAGCTCGGCTGCCACGCCGGCGAGACGACCGACGACGGCGAGTTCACGCTGCGCGCGGTCGAATGCCTCGGCGGCTGCGGCTGGGCGACGATCGTCGCGATCGACGACCACTACCGCACGCACGTCAAGCCGGACGACGTTCCCGCGATCGTCGAGGAGCTCAAGAGTGGCAATGCCTGAGCCGATCGTCCTCGCGAACCCGGACGCCGATCTCGCCGCGTACGAGGCGGCGGGCGGCTACCAGGCGCTCGCGAAAGCGCGCGCGATGACACCTGCTGCGGTGACCGACGAGCTGATCGCGTCCGAGCTGCGCGGCCGCGGCGGCGCGTTCTTCGCGACCGGGCGCAAGTGGTCGTTCGTGCCGTCGAAGGAGCAGCTGCCGAAGCCGCATTACCTCGTCGTCAACGCCGACGAGTCGGAGCCTGGCAGCTTCAAGGACAACGAGATCCTGTCACGCGTCCCGCACCGCTTCATCGAGGGCTGCCTGATCACCGCGCACGCGGTCGACTGCTCGCACATCTTCGTCTACATCCGCGGCGAGTACAGCGGCCCCTACGAGATCCTCGTCAACGCGCTCGAGGAGCTGAAGGACCGCACCGACATCCGCGGCAACGTGACGATCGTCGTCCACCGCGGCGCCGGCGCCTACATCTGCGGCGAGGAGACGGCGCTGCT
>DASZBP010000083.1:0-6696 GCA_035943915.1 Gaiellaceae bacterium
ACGGCTCTTCGAGTGCGAGCGTCAGCCCGGTGGCGCCGTCGCTGGCGCCGTCGACCGTGAAGCCCTCCGCTTCGAGGCCGGATCGCAGGAACCCCAGGATCCGGGGCTCGTCCTCGATGACCAGAATCCGCATAGGCAGCCCGGGAAACTTAACCCGGGCCGCCTTGCGCGACTAGGAGATCAGGCTGCGAGCCGATCGCGATCGCGCGACGGCAGGCGATGAAGCTCGGCCTTGAGGCGATTCTCGAGCGCCTTGGCGTCAGAGCGAATCCCGTGGTGAAGCAGCAGGACGATCCCGTAGACGACGAGGGCGGCGAGGATCACGTTGACCGTGATGAGTGCCAGGAGTGTCATGGGTCTAGCTTTCCCGGCCGAGATGAGAGGTCCCTGAACGCGAACTATGGATTACCGAAGGATGACGGCCAGATGACAACTCCGTCATCCAGCGCGACAAAGGCTTCGGAACCCGTTAGACACACGCCTGATGAAGCTCGCCGCCGTGGTCGGAGGAGCTGTCGCGATCGCTGCGCTGATCGCGGCGTACGTCGTGTTCCTGACGCACGGCCCGACGCCGTACCGGCCGGCGGCGCAAGGGAACACGGTCAACCTCGAGCTGCAGACGGTCGCCGCGGTCGGGCCGAAGCTCTCACCGAACGAGAACTGGGTCTCGTACCTGATCAACGAGCACGGGACGTGGACGCGCAGCACCGTGTGGACGCTGCCTGCGAACGCGACCGTCCATGTGACCGTCCTCAACTACGACGGTCAGAGCGGCCTGCGCAACCCCTTCCTCTCTCAGGCCCGCGGCATCGACGGGAACATGTTCACGCTCAACGGCAAGAAGATGGGCTCGATCAACCCGGACGAGGCATCGCACACGTTCGCGATCCCCGACCTCGGCGTGCTCGTGCCGATCGAGGGCATCGCCGACGACGCGAAGAACCAGTGCGACTTCGCGCCGTGCGACGCGTCGATGGCGCACGAGACGATCACCTTCACCTTCCACACCGGGAAGAAGGGCCACTACCGCTGGCAGTGCTTCGTGCCGTGCGCCGCGGGATTCGTCTACGGCTTCGGCGGGCCGATGCAGACGATCGGCTACATGGACGGGTTCGTGAATGTGGTCTAAGTACAGCCACGCGACGCGCATCGCGGCACTCACCACGATCGGCACGATCATCCTGCTGCCGATCATGATCTTCGTGCTCGGCCCGAACATGCCGCCGGGCAAGGGCACCGACGTCGGCAAGAGCCAGGTGTTCGACAACACCGTGCTCCTGATCGTGATGACGCCGTTCACGGTGTTCATCCTCGTGTACGTCCTTTATTCGGTCTTCGCGTTCCGCGCCGACGCCGCCGAGCCGCTGCGCGACGGCGCGCACATCCGCGGCCACATGCCGTCGCAGATCGCGTGGCTGACGATCACGACGATCACGGTTCTGTTCCTCGCGATCTTCGGCAGCGCCGAGCTGCTCTCGAGCGGCGCCGGCGGCGGCCAGGGCCCGCACCCGATCTCGAAGGACAAGGGCGCGCTGCCCGTGCAGGTCATCGGCCAGCAGTGGGAGTTCACCTATCGCTACCCGACCTACGGCGGCGTCGAGACGGCGCAGCTCGTCATCCCGGTCGACCGGCCGATCGCGTTCCACGTCACCTCGCTCGACGCAATCCATTCGTTCTGGGCGTACGAGCTCGGCGTCAAGGCCGACGCGAACCCCGGCGTCGACAACGTCGCGTATGTGAAGGCGAAGACGACGCGCACGTTTCAGATCCGCTGTGCCGAGCTGTGCGGCCTCTGGCACGGCTACATGTACGACACGGGCAAGGTCGTGAGCGACTCGCAGTTCACGAGCTGGATCGCAGCGCAGCGCAAGCAGTTCGCCGGCTCGATGAAGTACCTGCCGCCGTACGCCACCTCGTACACCCCCGACCCGACCTTCCGCGCCGGATGACGAACGCCCGCAAGCTCATCGGCTTCAACCTGCTGACGGCCGCGATCCTCGGCGTCATCGGCTACTACCTCGGCTGGTGGCTCGGTCACCAGATCACCGGGCCGAGCGTCGCCTACTTCGACGACACGGGCCAGAACGACATCGCGCTGTACCTCGCGTACCTCGTCGGTGTCATCGGGTTCCTGATCGGGCTCGGCTTCGCGAACTACCCGGTCCAGCGCATGCTCGGCAAGCCGCCGACACTGCGCGAGAAGGAGCAGGGCGGGTGGGGGCGGTACTTCGGCCTCTGCACCGACCACAAGGTCGTCGGCATCCAGTACCTGTGGGGCATCGGCGCGTTCATCTTCATCGGTGGACTGAACGCGATGCTGATCCGCTACGAGCTGCTGACGCCGACGCAGCACGCGTGGAACGGCAACAACTACCTCACACTCGTCGGACTGCACGGCGCGATGATGATGGGGATGATGACGAGCGGGATTCTCGGCCCGTTCGCCAACTACCTGGTGCCGATCATGATCGGCGCGCGCCGCATGGCGTTCCCGCGGATCGAGGCGCTGACGTTCTGGCTGCTGATGGCGGCCGGCTTCATCCTGATGACGTCGCTCGCGTTCGGCGGTTTCCCGACGGGGTGGACCGGCTACGAGCCGCTGTCCGACCAGGCGAACATGGGCATGGACGCGTACGTCGCGTTCTTCGCGCTCGTCGGCCTGTCGATGACGCTGCTCGGGCTGAACATGCTCGTCACCGTGATCACGATGCGCGCGCCCGGCATGAGCTGGGGCCGCCTGCCGATGTTCGTGTGGGGCACGGTCGCGACGTCCGTCCTGATGGCGCTCGCAGCGCCGGTGCTGATCTCGACGCTCTTCATGGTCGCGATGGACCGCACCGCGCAGACAAGCTTCTTCAACGACCAGTTAGGCGGGAGCCCGTACCTCTACGAGAACCTGTTCTGGTTCTTCGGGCATCCCGAGGTGTACATCCTCGCGCTGCCCGGCATGGGGATCCTCCTCGAGATCCTGCCCGTCTTCTCGCGCAAGCCGGTGTGGGGCTATCGCCTCGCCGTGACCGGGATGCTCGGGATCGGGCTGCTCAGCTTCCTCGTGTGGCAGCACCACCTGTTCGTCAGCGGTATGAACGCGGACGTGCGGCCCTTCTACATGCTGTCGACCGAGCTGATCTCGCTGCCGACCGGCTTCATCTTCATCTGCGCGCTCGGCACGCTGTGGCGCGGGAAGATCCGGCTGACCGTGCCGATGCTGTTCATGCTGGCGTGGATCTTCAACTTCCTGATCGGCGGCCTGTCAGGTGTGTTCCTCTCCGACGTCCCGAGTGACGTGACCACGCACGGCAGCTTCTTCTCGATGGCGCATTTCCACTACACGATCATGGGCGGCCTGCTGTTCGCGTTCTTCGGCGGCATCTACTACTGGGTGCCGAAGATGACCGGCTACATGATCAACGAGCGCCTCGGCAAGTGGCACTTCTGGATCATGTTCCTCGCCTTCAACTCGACGTTCGGGCCGCTGCTCGTCATCGGGTTCCTCGGGATGCCGCGCCGCGCAGTGACATACGCCGGCTACCTGCAGGGCGCCAACGACTGGGTGTCCGTCTCGGCGTTCGTGCTCGGCGCGTCGATGCTGCTGTTCCTCGTGAACTTCGTGTACTCGCTCGTGTTCGCGCAGGTGCCGGCCGGTGACAACCCGTGGGGGTCGAAGTCGGTCGAGTTCCAGCTGCCGTCGCCGGTGCCGGTCCACAACTTCGACGTGATCCCGACGTTCGGGCCCGACCCGTACCCCTACGGCGAGGGCGTCTCCGCGGGCGCAGTGCAGCGGCCCGCCGTCAATCCTGCGAGGGCCGAGCGGTGACCGATCTCGCGAGCCACGAGACCGAATACGCGGTCGTCGAACAGGAGCCGCCGTCGATCCTTGCGCGCAACCTCCGCGTCGCATCGCACATCTGGTCGAGCGCGACGGGCTTCTTCTTCGTCGCGTTCCTCTTCGCGTACTTCTATCTCCGGTCGCTCAACACGAGCCACCAGTGGAAGCCGAAGGGAATCCACGGGCCGACGGGCTGGGGGACGCTCATCATGCTGTGCGTCCTCGCGGCGACGCTGCTCGTGTTCTGGGGCGCGTCCGACCAGCGCTCCGATCGCCGGCCGCGGTGGCGGATCAAGGGCGTTGCGGCGCTCTTGCTCTGCCTCCTCGCGGTGATCTTCCAGATCGTCGCGTGGGCGCGGCTCTCGTGGGGCCCGACGCACGGCGGCTACGCGAGCGTCTACCTCGGCTGGACCGGTCTCTACACCCTCTTCGTGGCCGGCACGCTGTACTGGCTCGAGACGATCCTCGCGGTCTCCTTCCGCTACCGGAACGAGCCGTTCGGCCACGCTGCCGTCGAGCCGGGCCACGCCTCGGGCGACATCGACCGCACCGCGCCCGACATCGCGAACCCGGTGCACCTGAACACGTCCGAGCTCGTGGCGCTCTCGTCGTACCTCAGCGTGCTCGCCGGTATCGGCGTCGTCACCTGGATCGTCCTCTACATCCTTTAACCGCATGCCCTGGCCGGTCCCAGCGATCGTCGTCGCGGGCGTCTTCTACTTCCTCGGTGGCCGACGGCGCCGGCGCGACCTCTGCTTCTACGGCGGCCTCGCGGTGCTGATCGTCGCGATCGACTCGCCGGTTGACTGGGACGCGGGACGGCTGTTCTGGGTGCACATGACCCAGCACGTGCTGCTGATGATGGTCGCGCCGCCGCTGCTGATCCTCGGCCGGCCGTGGCCGCGCATCATCAAGCCCTTGCCGCGCGCCGTGCGCCTGCCCCTCGCACGCGAGGTGCTCGCGGGCGAGACGCTGAGCCCGGCCCGCAAGGTCGCACGCTGGCTCGCGTCGCCGCTGCCCGCATTCGTCCTGTTCAACGCGACGCTGCTCGCATGGCACGTGCCCGCGTTGTACGACCTGACGCTGCGCGACGGGCCCGTGCACGAGCTCGAGCACGCGCTCTTCGCCGGAACGGCGATCCTGCTCTGGGTGCACCTGCTCCCATCGCCGCGGCCGCAGCTGAGCGACGGCATGCGCGTGGCGTACGGCACGGGCGCGCTCCTCGTCAGCTGGATCCTCGCCGTCGTGCTCGGCATCGCGTCGCATCCGCTCTACACCGCGTACCCCTCGCTGACCGACCAGCAGCTTGCTGCCGGGATCATGTGGGTACCGGGCTCCGTGCCGTTCTGTATCGCCCTGTTCTTCGCTGCCTACCGCTGGCTCGATCCCGAGCCGCGCCGTCGTCGCTACACCGTCCTCCAACCGAGGGAGACCTAGTGGTCGCATCCTTCCTGGCCGGCTCGCTGCTCACGCTCTTCATCCCCGTGGGGCTGCTGATCGTGATCGGCGTGTACTGGCTCGTGATCGCGCGCAGGCGCGATGAGTTCTAGCGGTATCGCTCGCCCGCTCTGATCGAAGCGGTGAGCCTGTTCCCCGGCGGGGCGAGCGGGCAGACCCAGCGCGGGTCGTACGAGCACGACGGGTTGTATGCGAAGTTGAAGTCGAGCACGAGGCGCCCATTCCGCTCGCCGAGGTCGGCGCCCTTGACGGTGTCGAGCAGGTAGCGGCACGCGCCGTAGGTCTCCGTGCCGCTCGTCGCGTCGGCGAACGCGAGATAGATGCCGCCGCCGTAGCCCTCGAGCCAGTACAGGTCGAGTGACCCGAGGTCGAAGCGCACGCAGGCGAAGCGCGTGAACGCATACGGCTCCTCGCCCGAGGTGGCGATCTCGCGCCGCTCGCGCGCGGCGGGCTCGGCCGCGCCGACGAAGCGCAGGGCCGGGTCGTAGTCGAAGTAGGGGAGCCCGCGGAACTCCTCGCGCTGCTCGGGTGACAGTGGCGATTGCGGGTGCGAGCGGAAGAGCTCGTCGCGCACGTCGCGCCAGCGCTGCCACGCATGCTCCGGCTCGCGGTCGGCGCGAACCTCCGCATAAAGGCCTAGCACGCGCCGTTTCCAGTCCATCAGCGTCAGCTCGCCCAAATGCAAATCCTTCGACACCTCCAAATGCGTATCACGGCTAGAGTGGCCGAGCCTGTGGTGATGAGGGGGTCGACGACGAAGCGCATCGCGATGCTTGCTCTCGCGGGGCTCGCGCTGGTCCTCGGCGTCGGCGCGCGGACGACGTCCGAGGCGCGCACGGTCCCGGTCGCGGTGCTGAAGGGCCAGGAGCGCGTCGACGCGGCGCTGCACGGCACGCTGAAGGCCGCGTCGCTCTGTGGCCAGGTCGCCGAGCTCGTGTGCTCGCAGGTCCCCGTTCCGCTCGATCGCACCGGCCAGGTGTCCGGGACGGTCAGCCTTCACGTCGAGGAGCTCCCCGCGCAGGGCACACCGCGCGGCTTCATGTTCCTGATCGCGGGTGGGCCTGGCCAGGGCTCCGCGCAGACGTTCGGCCTCGGCGACCCGAACGCGGACGCGCTCTTCCGCTACCTCTTCCCGGGCTTCACGCTCGTCGCGTACGACGACCGCGGCACCGGCTCGTCAGGCCTGATCGACTGCCCGCCGCTGCAGGTGGCACTCGACGTTCCGACCGAGCAGACGGCCGCCGCGCAATGCGCGCAGCAGCTCGGCTCCGCCGCGCCGTTCTACAGCACCGCCGACCACGCAGCCGACCTCGACGCGGTGCGCGCGTCGCTCGGCGCCGACAAGGTCGGCCTGTACGGCGTGTCGTACGGCACCAAGCTCGCGATGGCGTACGCCCTGACATTCCCGA
>DASZBP010000084.1:0-9258 GCA_035943915.1 Gaiellaceae bacterium
CGTCGGCAGGTGGTGGAGCATCGTGATCGACGCGACCGCGTCGAACGACTCGTCCGGGAACGGGACCTGCGTCGCGTCGCCGACCTCGACGGAGACGTTGGTGCCTGCGAACTCCTCGCGGAGCTTCTCGGCGGCGTCGGCGTCGACCTCGAGCGCGACCAGCCGCTCGACCCGGTGCCGCAGCCAGCGGGTCGAGGCGCCCGGCCCGGGGCCGAGCTCGAGCAGGTCGCCGTGCAGGTCGACCTTCGCGGCGAGCGGGGCGAGTACTTCGGTCTCGAGGAACTCGGCCCACTCGCCGCTCGAGCACAGGGAGGCATGGTTGGCGTTCATGCCGGCGACCGTAGCGCTTCCGAAAAGCGTTAGTCTGACAATCTATGTCGGCAAACGGACAAGCAATCGTCTGCACCTTCCCGATGCCCGCCGGGAAGCGGTTCGCCTGGCACCACCACGACGACCATCAGCTGGCGTGGTCGCCCGAGGGCGTGCTCGTCGTGCGCACCGAGCCCGGGACGTACGTCCTGCCACCGGCACGCGCACTGTGGATCCCAGCCGGCGTTCCCCACGAGACGATGGCGTCGGGCGCCGCCGTGCTGCGGTCGGTCTACGTCCGCCCGGCAGCGTGCACCATCGACTGGCCGCGGCCGACTCCCGTGATCGTCAGCGCGCTGCTTCGTGAGCTCATCCCGCACCTCGAGGACGACGGGCTGGCCGATGCGAAGCGGCAGCGGGCGGAGGCGATGCTGTTCGACCTGCTCGAGCCGCTCGCGGTCGCGACGATCGACGTGCGCCTGCCCGACGACGATCGCGCGCGCGAGGTCGCGGAAGCGCTGCTCGTCGAGCCGGGCGACCCGCGCACGCTGCAGGAGTGGGGCCATGACGTCGGCGCGAGCAGCCGCACGCTCGCGCGTGCGTTCGTCGCGGAGACGGGGCTGTCGTTCGGGCGCTGGCGGACCCTCGCCCGCCTGCAATCTGCGTTGCTGCAGCTCGCAGACGGGCTGCCGGTCGGAGTCGTCGCACCCCGCGTCGGCTACCGGACGCCCAGCGCGTTCGTCGCGGCGTTCCGGGCGCACACCGGCACGACGCCGGGGCGGTACTTTCAGGCCTAGGCGAAGGGCTTGGTCGCCATGTCGAGGATGACGAGCGCCAGCACGGAGACGTCGATCATGGCGACGATCAGAATGCGCTCGATCAGCGCGACGGTCGACGGGTGCTCCGGCCCGTTCGCCTGAGCCGACGCGTCGATCTTCTTCGCCATCGGTGACAGCACGGCGATCCCGGTGATGAACGTCGACGAGTAGCCGATCAGACCCGCGACGATCCAGAAGTGGCCCCAACCCCAGTTGGTGTTGATCATCATCGCGACGCCCATCAGGAACACGACGAGGCCTGCAGGCGCGAAGACCTTCTCGCCCCAGAACGCCGCGCGCTGCGCGACTGCGACCACGCTCGCCGGGTTGCTCTCGCGCCTTGCGCGGATGCCGTCCACGGTGAGCATGAGCCCTCCGCCGACCCAGACGACCGCGATCACAACGTGGATGGCCTTGAAGAGCGCGTACCAGTCGTTCGGCATGAACGCCGACCCGGAAAGCACGAAGACCGCGCCCACGGCGACGACGACGCCGAGCATGATGAGTGGCAGGGAGCCCGCGCGGCCCGGCGTGCTCGCTGCCGATGAGGGAGTGTCCATGCCCGGAACTAAACAGGCTCGCCGGACGACTTCAAGGCCCGCGCGCCCTCGAGCAGCTCGTCCATGTCCGGCACGTCGCCGGTGTCGTACGCCCAGGCGCCGCGAATCGTCCCCGTCGAGTCGACGAGGAACGCCGACCGTGAGGAGACGTCGTTGAAGCCGCGGAACTCGAAGCCGATCCCGAGCGCGCGTGTCGCGTCGCCGTTGAAGTCCGACAGCAGGCCGAAGTTCAGGTCGAGCGCCTGCGTCCATGCGATGTGCGTCCAGGGCGAGTCGCGTGAGATGCCCACCGGCTGGACGCCAAGCTCGTCGAACTCCGCTCTCCTGTCACGCAGGAGCTCCATCTCGTTCGTTCAGGTGGAGGACCAGTCGAACAAGTAGAAGACGAGCAGCTTCGGCCCGTCCTCGACCAGGTCGAGCAGCGGCACGGGTTCGTTCGGCCCGAGGAAGACCGTCGCATTCGGCAGCTTGTCGCCCACGCCCAGCATGGGCTCGAATCTAGCTGCAACACCAGCCCAGCTGGGGCAGCTGGCCGAATTGCTGCTCGACGTTCGCCACTGCGTGCACGCGCCCGCCGTGCAGGAAGACCCATTGGTTCGCAGAGGGCCAGCTCACCAGCAGCCAGGTGCCGTCGGGCGACCATGCGATGTCTCCGAAGACTCCCGGCCCCGCGAAGAGCAGGCGTGCATGACCAGGGTGGTCGATGTCGACGAGCTCGATCTCGCTGCGACGCGAAAGGCGCACCTGGACGGCGAGCCGATGGGTGCCCGGCTCGAACGCTGCGCCGAGCAGCTGCCCGGTGAGCCTCGAGATCCAGCGAACGCGCTTGCCGTCGGCATCCAGCACGATCGTCTTCGACGGCGCGACGACGGCGAGCCGTCGGCCGTCACTCGACCAGACGAGCTTGCCGTACACCGGGACGCTCGCGCGCCAGAGCTCGCGTCCGGTGTCCACCTCGCGCAGGACGACCGCGCCGCCGGTCTCGTACGCGAGCGTGTGCAGCCGTGCCGGGTCCCAGGCGGGCGGCTCGTCCTGCGCGTACCGGTCGAGAAGGCGGTCGTTCGTCCCGTCTCCGGCGACCACGCGAAGACCGGTCGATGCGAAGTACGCGACGCGGGTGTCGACTTCGCTGCCTTCCCACGTCGGCCAGGCGATGTCGCGGCGTGCGAGTGTCCAGCGCACCGTTCCGGTAGGCGTAATTGCGGCCAGCTCGTCGCGCCTCGCGGCGATGATGAAGCGGCCGTGCGGCGACCAGCTGGCGTACGCCCAGTCTCCGACGCTGCGTTTTGCGCCGTCCGGCTCGACGACCCACGTGCCCGTCGCGGAGTCGACCAGCAGCCGACCGGGCGCAGGCAGCCCCGCCAGTGCCGCCGCCGGGTGCTCGATGCCGACGGTGCGCCTGACGCGTTCGAACACGGCATGTCCAGGAGGGCTGAACGCAGCGAGCAGTACGACACCGAGAGCCAGGACCGTGACTCCGAGCACCAGCCTGTTACCTGCCGGCCGCCGTGCCGGCACGCGCTCTGCGTACGCGCGGCGGACGACTTCCCAGGCGCGATCCTCGGCCGTCACTCCAGCTCCTTCAGCTGGTCGAGGCCTCGGCGGAGTCGCGAATTCACAGTGCCGCGCGGCAGTTCGAGCATCGCGGCGATCTCGCCCGGCGTGTACTCAAGGACGTAGCGCAGCACGATCACCGCGCGATGCTCCGGCGCCAGCGACCCGATGCGTGCGAGGGTGCCGTCCGGCTCGGGAGGCGGCTGCGCCGCAGCGACGTCTCCGAGCTCGACCTCGCTGCGGAGCTTGCGGGCGCGCGTCCAGTCGATCGCGCGGTTGACGACGATGCGGTGCAGCCATGGGCCGAACGGGCGGCGGCGGTCGAAGCGGTCGAGGTTGCGAATGGCTGCGAGAAAGGCCTCCTGTGCGATGTCCTCGGCAGCGGCGGCATCGTTGGTGACCAGGCGCGCGGCCCGGTAGGCGCGCGGCCAGTGCTCGCGGAAGAGCTTCTCGAGGTCGGCGGCCGAGCCGCGCTGGGCACCTCTGATCCACGCGCGCTCCGCCACCCGCCGACTCTACGACCGTGGAGGTTCATGAGGTCCATACGCTCCAGGGACCTCTCGGGGTCCAGCAGGCGTAGAGACGGCATAAAGACTCTCGCGCTCACCGCTCTGGTTCTCGTCCTCGTCGTCGCCGGTGCCGCCCGCGGCGTCGGCTGCTCACCGCTCAACTGCTCGCCCAGCCAGTTCGCGCTCGGCGGCGGCACGATGCTCGGCGTCCGCACCACGCTCGACAGCCCGTTGCGCGTGATCGACCTGCGGACCGGCCACACCAAGTGGTGGCTGCCGGCGGGGATCGTCAGCGGCAGCACCCTCGTGCACCAGGACGGTTCGCTCATCACGTGGTGGAACGCGGCGCGTGGGGCGCGCACGGCGAGCGTGGTGGCACAGGAGCACGGTGCGTTCGCGCTCACCGGCGTCTCGCAGGACGGCGGGCGCGCGGTGCTCGCGCGCACGCAGAGCCGGTCGACCACGTTCCTGATCGTCTCGCCGGGCGCGCAGCGGATGGTGAAGCTCGGCGGCCGGAACTGGCAGTTCGACGCGCTGAACGGTCATTCCCTGTTCCTCATCCACCAGCTTCGCGCCGGTTACACGGTGCGGCTGTACGACCTCGCCGCGAACAAGCTGCAGGCGCGGGCGCTGAAGGACCCGCGCGACGGCGCACTCATCCAGGGTCTCCCGACCCAGCGTGTGTCGTCCCCGAACGGCCGCTACCTGTTCACGCTGTACATCGACGGCAACGGCAACGCGATGATCCACGAGCTCGACACGGTCGCCGGCGCAGCACACTGCATCGACCTCGCAGGCAAGGGCGACTTCAACTCCGCGATGACGTGGGCAGCCGTGCCGTCGCGCGACAACTCGACGTTGTGGGCGGTGAGCGTCGGCTACGGCCGTATCGTCGCGATCGACGTCGCCTCACACGTCGTGCGTAGGCACGCGAGCTTCTACAGCATCCCGTTCAACGCAAACGCTGGGGTCGCGGCGCTGGCGCCGGACGGCCGAAGCATCGCTGTGACCGATGCGCAGCACACGTGGTTCGCGTCGCTGAAGACGCTCGCCGTGAAGCGCGGCCCCAATCATGTTGCGATCGCGCTCGCGTTCTCGCCGGACGGCCACCGCGTGTGGGGCATCGGCTTGCGGTCGAAGGTGTTCTCGCTACGCGTGAACCGCTGACGCTTCGGTCGCCTGCGCGATCTCGCGCACGACCTCGACGATGTCGCGATTCGCGTTCCACACGCGCAGCTGGCGGTCGGAGCCGTTGCCGCGGGAGAGGATCTCGCGCACGCCTTCGAGCTCGCGCTCGCTCCCGAGCTCGCGCGCGTGCGGCTCGACGTCCCGCAGCGTGCGCCGCACGAGCTGCGCGACGGGCACGCGGTTCCGGCGGCCGGTGGCGAGGTCCATGATCGGCGCCTCGAGCCCGTACCGCGCGGCGAGCCACTTGTTCTCGGTCGTCAGCATGCGGTGCCAGCTCGGTACCTCCTTGCCGGCGTCGTACTGCTCGCAGTACATCTTCACGATCGCCTGGAAGAACGCCGCGATCGCGACGACGTCCTCGAGGCGCGTCACGGCGTCGCACACGCGCATCTCGATCGTGCCGAGGCGCGGGTGCGGGCGGATGTCCCACCAGATGTGCGTGTAGTCGGCGATGCAGCCTGTGCGCTCGAGCTGGCCGACGACGTCGGCGTAGTCGGCGTAGTCCTTGAAGCGCGGCGGCGGGCCGGAGCGGGGGAATGCCGCGAAGACCATCTGGCGGCTCGACGAAAGGCCCGTCGGCTCACCGCGCCAGAACGGCGACGACGCGGACAGCGCAAGCATCTGCGGGAGGTGGAGCAGGAGGCCGTTCATCACCTGGATCACTTTCTCGGGATCGTCGACAGCCACGTGCATGTGCATGCCGAAGATCAGCTCGCGCCGCGCGACGTACTGCAGCTGGTCGACGAGTTGCCGGTAGCGGTCGCGCGCGGTGATGCGCTGCCGCTCGAAGAGGCTGAACGGGTGCGTGCCGGCGGAGCCGAAGCGGCACCCCTGCTCACGCGCGACATCGGCGACGTAGCCACGGAGCGTCGCGAGTTGACGGTGCACGTCGCCCGCGGTGTGGCAGACGGGCGTCGTCACCTCGAGCACGGACTGCATCAGCTCTGCGTGCAGCCGGTCGGAGTGCTCGCCTTCCACGACCGCCGCGAGCACGGAGTCGATGTGCTGCACAAGATCCCACGTCTCGGGGTCGAGCAGCATGTACTCCTCCTCGACGCCGAGCGTGTACGCGTCGCCGCGGCCGAAGTTGTGCTCGAGGACGCTGGCGGCCATCGTGCCGCTGCCTTGCGCCCCTTTCCCAGTGATCGATGCGGGGTAGATCTGCTTCACGACTGCAGTATCACCGCCTCGGCCTCGATCTCGACCAGCCAACGGGCGTCGAGCAGCTGGGCGACGATGCCGGTCGTGGCCGGGCGCGCGTTCGCGAACGCCTCGCCGTGCGCGCGGCCGACCTCGTCGATCAGCGCCGCATCGGTGACGTAGATCCGCGTGCGGACGACGTCGTCGAGGCTCGCGCCGGTCTCGGTGAGGGCGCGTTCGATGATCTCGAGGCAGACCTTCGCCTGGTCGTAGGCGCCCGTGGGCGGGTCGGCGTCGCCGGGCATGATCGGCGCGGTACCGGAGACCCAGACGCGGTCGCCCGCGCGGACGGCCCGCGCGTACCCGACGCGCCGCTCGAACGCGGCACCCGATGTGACCCACTGCTTCTCCACCTCGTTAGTCTCGCCGCCGTGGACGCGTTGCGCCAGATCGAGGAGTGGGGATGCGAGCACGCCGCCGCCGCGACGGGCGACGCGCGGCACGGCGACGTGGATCACCGCTTCGCGTGGGCATCGGTCTCGAAGCCCGCATCGGCGGTCGCGATGCTCGTTGCCGCCGAGGAAGGGCTGGTCGACCTGGACGAGCCGGCAGGCCCGCCCGGGGCGACGTTCCGGCATCTGCTCGCGCATGCCTCGGGGCTGCCGTTCGACCCGGGGCCGGCGGTTGCGCGGCCGGGGACGCGACGGATCTACTCGAACGCCGGCTTCGACGCAGCCGCGGATCTCGTGTCGGTGCGGGCCGAGATGCCGTTCGCCGAGTACTTCCACACGGTCTGGGAGGGAACGGGGATCACGCTCGACGGCCCGGCGAGCGCGGCCGCGCACGGGACGATCGAGGATCTCGTCGCGCTCGCGCGCGAGCTCAGCGTTCCGTCCCGGCTCGCGCCGGAGACGCTCGCGGAGGCGACTTCGGTGCAGTTCCCCGGGCTCGACGGGGTGCTCCCAGGCTTCGGGCGGCAGTCGCCGAACGACTGGGGACTCGGCTTCGAGCTCCGTGACGGGAAGTCGCCGCACTGGACGGGGGCCTTGAACTCGCCGCGGACGTTCGGCCACTTCGGGCGGAGCGGCACCTTTCTCTGGGTGGACGGGGACCGCTGGCTCTGCGTGCTCACCGATCGCGCATTCGGCCCGTGGGCGGCCGAGGCGTGGCCCCGGCTCTCGGACGACGTGATCGGTTCTCTCACGCAGCGCTCATAGGGCTCTCCCTAGGGTTCCGCCATGGCGACGCGGCTCGAGCCCGTCCACCGCCGCGTCCAGCTTGCTCGACTGGCGCTCGCGGGCGGAGCGGCGGTTCTGTTCGGCACCTCGATGGCGCTCGCGCGGGTGCACTTCGCGGGCCACCACAAGCAGGGCGTCACGCCGCTCGCACCGCCGCAGCGGCTCGTGGACGTGGTTCGCCAGGATCAGCTGCAGGCGGGCATCCTGGCGCCGGCGGAGGCAGCACCGGGGATCGCGTCGGCACCGTCATGACGTTCCGCTCGATGGGTTGCGACGTGGTCGTCGAAGGGGCTCTTGCCGCGGACGCGCGTGCGGTGTTCGAGCGGTATGACGCGACGTTCAGCCGTTTCCGTCCGGACAGCGAGCTCGCTCGCCTGAACCGTGCCGGCGGCGGGGTGATGTCGCCGTTCTTCGCTGAAGTTCTCGAGCAAGCGCTCTGGGCGTCGCGCGTGACGCGCGGGATCGTCGTGCCGACCGTCGGCAGATGCGTCCTGGCCGCGGGTTACGACGCCGACTTTCACAGCGGCCTCGACCGTCCCGAGCCCGCGGCGCACGCGGCGCCCGGCGCACTGCGGCGGGTCGGGCGTGTGTTGCTGCTCGCGCCGGGAACGCAGATCGATCTCAACGGCGTCGTGAAGAGCATTGCCGTCGACCGCGCGGCTGCGCTGCTGCGCGGCGACGGCTTCGTCTCCGCGGGGGGCGACATCGCGACGCGCGGACCGGTCGACGTCGCGCTGACGGGTGGAGCGGTGCGCGTCACGGGCGGGATCGCGACGAGTGGCGTAACCCGGCGGCAGTGGCTGCGCGGGGGCGTGCGCCAGCATCATCTGATCGATCCGCGGAGCGGGTTGCCGTCGGCGTCTCCATGGAGTGAGGTGACGGTGTGCGGCGCGACATGCCTCGACGCGGACGTTGCTGCGAAGGCTGCGTTCCTGTTGGGAGAAGAAGGCCCGAGCTGGCTCGACGAGCTCGGGCTGCCTGGGCGCTTCGTGTCGGGCGCCAGCGTCTTCTCGAACCGGCATTGGAAGTCCGCGTGCATCTGACGGCCAGCCCGCTCGACTGGTACGCAGCGCGTGCGGCAGGCGTCGTCGCGTACGTGCTGCTCACGAGCGTCGTCGCGCTCGGATTGACGATGAGCTCGAAGCGCACGCTGCGCGCCTGGCCGCGCTTCGCGCTCGAGGAGGTGCATCGCTTCGGCGGGATCCTCGTCGGAGTCTTCGTTGCCATCCATGTCGTGACGATTGCCGTCGACGCGTATCTCCGCTTCTCGATCGCCGCGATCGTCGTCCCGTTCGTCACCACGTATCGGTCGCTCTGGACCGCGCTGGGGATCGTCGCTGCCGAGCTCCTGCTCGCGCTCGCCGTGACGAACCGCCTGCGCAATCGCCGGCTCTCGTACGACACGTGGCGCAAGCTCCACTACGCGAACTTCGCGGTGTGGACGGCCGCGACCCTGCACGGCCTTGCCGCCGGGACGGATCGCGGGACGTGGTGGCTGCTGGCGCTCGAGGTCGCCGCGATCGTGCTCGTCGCCGGGCTCACAGCCGCTCGTTTCCGCCTGCCGCAGCTGCAGGCGGTGTCGGCGGGCGTCGCGGCGGGCATCGTCGCCCTCGTGCTCGCGACCGCCGCCTTCCCGTTCCACGCACACCCGTGGAACGCCCGCTCGTTCCACGACCGCCTCGCGGGGACGGTCGCGCGCGACGCGGGGCCGAGCCGCGAGCTGCTCTCGGTCACGGCGACCGGGACGGGTGATCAAAAGCTGCTGCTGCGCGCAGACCTGCTCGTCGAGCCGCAGGGGCTGCTCGCCACCTCGTTCCAGATCGAGTTCCTGCCGAGCGGGATGCGCTGCGCAGGGAGCGTGACGCACGTCGACGCGCTCGGCTTCGAGGGGCATTGCCGCGCTGGCGACGGGACGCGGCGCGTCGTGCGGGCGCAGTGGGAG
>DASZBP010000085.1:0-3927 GCA_035943915.1 Gaiellaceae bacterium
GGTGTTGTCGCGCAAGGAGGTGCTGCACGCCACACGCGAGCAGGTGCTCGCGGCGAACGTCGACGTCGCGTTCCTCGTCCAGGGACTGCCGCACGACTACAACCCGCGCCGGCTCGAGCGGTATCTCGCGATGGCGTGGGAGAGCGGCGCGCAGCCCGTCGTCATCCTCACGAAGGCGGACCTCGTCGACGACGTCGCGCCGTACCTCGCAGACGTCGAGACGGCGACGCTCGGCGCCTGCCCGGTGCTCGCGCTTTCGGCGATCACCGGTGATCACATCGACGACGTCCGTCCGTTCCTCGAAGGCAACCGCACAGCGGTTCTGCTCGGCTCGTCCGGCGTCGGCAAGTCGACACTCGTCAACACGCTTGCCGGCGAGCACTTGCTCGAGACGCAGGAGGTGCGCGAGGACGATCACCGCGGGCGCCATACGACCTCACACCGCGAGCTGATCCTGCTTCCGGGCGGCGGCGTCATCCTCGACACGCCCGGGATGCGCGAGCTGCAGCTCTGGGACGCCGACCTCGGACAGACGTTCGGCGACGTCGAGGAGATCGCGGCGCAGTGCAAGTTCTCGGACTGCAGCCACGGCAGTGAGCCGGGCTGCGCCGTTCGCGCGGCGCTCGAGGACGGGTCGCTGACGAAGGAGCGGTGGCAGAGCTACGTCAAGCTCCAGCGCGAGCTGGAGGCGCTCGAAGCACGCCGGAACGTCCTGCTGCGACAGGAACGGGTCCGGGAGTTCAAGATCCGGACACGGGAGAACAGGCGCAAGAAGAAGAAGTGACCGCCCACCGCGTCGAGCCCGACGCGGTGGAGTTCGCCGTGCCCGATCCCGAGCACGAGCTCCAGCGGGTCTCGCTCGCGCAGGAGCTGCGCCGCCCGCGGCTCGGCCCGCCGCTCGAGTGGGCCGACGGCGCGTGGCGCGGGCGCTTCGCGCGGCCGGAAGTCGACCGCATAGAGTACCTGCTCGAGGTCGACGGCGATCTGCAGCCCGACCCGGCGAACCCGCTGCGCGCGCCCGGGCCGTTCGGCGACAAATCGGTTATCGAGTGGCCGGAGTACGAGCCGCCGGCGTGGCTCGACACGATCGCCGACCCCGGGCCGACGGAGTGGATCGAGATCCGCTCTCCGCGGCTCGTCGCGCGCGTCCGCGTGCTCCTGTACTCGACGCCGGACCCGCCGCCGACCGATGCGCCGATGCTCGTCGTGCACGACGGCCCCGAGTACGCGGAGTACTCGTCGCTCACGAGGTTCCTCGACGCGATGAGCTGGGAGGAGCAGATCCCGCCGATGCGCGCCGCGCTCGTGCAGCCGATCGACCGCAACGAGACGTACTCCGCGTCGGCGCAGTACGCCGCAGCGCTCGCACGCGAGATCATCCCCGCGCTCGAACGCCAGGCGCCGCATGGCGTGCGCATCGGAATGGGCGCAAGCCTCGGGGCCCTCGCGATGCTGCACGCGCACAAGCGCCATCAACGCGCGTTCGACGGCCTCTTCCTGCAGTCCGGCAGCTTCTTCCGGCAGCGCTGGGACGCGCACGAGTCGGGGTTCGAGCGCTACCGCCGCATCACGCGGTTCGTCGGGACCGTGCTGCGCGGAAGCGAGATCGACCGGCCGATCCCGGTCGCGATCACCGTCGGCACCGGCGAAGAGAACCGCGAGAACAACCGCGCGGTCGCCGGCGCGCTCGAGTCGCAGGGCTACACGGCGTGGCTCGCGGAGGTCCGCGACGGCCACAACTGGACGTGCTGGCGCGACGCGTTCGCTCCGCATCTGCCGGCGCTGATCGAGGCGGCGTCGTGAACCGCCGCGCAATCGAGGTCGACGGCGGGCAGGTGCTCGCCTACGGGCACTACGGCCTGCCCGTCGTGGCGTTCCCGTCGGAGAACGGCGAGCCGTGGGACTGGGAGGACAGGGGGATGATCGACGCGCTCGGCCCGCTGCTCGACGACGGCCGGCTCAAGCTGTACTGCATCCCGTCGTTCGACCGCGACAGCTGGACGCGCGGCGACCTCGAGCTCGAGGATCGCGCGCAGCGTCATGGGCACTACGAGTGGTGGGTGCTGACGCGGCTCGTGCCGTTCGTGCAGGCGGACTCGCACTCGCATGAGATGCTCGTGACCGGCGCGTCGTTCGGCGCGTACCACGCGGCGAACTTCTGCCTGAAGCGCGCCGACCTGTTCCCGGTCGCGATCTGCATGAGCGGCGTCTACGACGTCACAGTGCAGGGCGGCGGCCGTCGCGGGGACGCCGTCTACTTCAACAACCCGATGGACTACGTCGGCCAGCTTCACGGGGACCATCTCGACTGGTTGCGCAGCCGCGCATCGCTCGTTCTCGTCTGCGGTCAGGGCCAATGGGAGGACACGACCGGGGCGCTCGACTCCACGCAGCGTTTCGACGGGGTGCTGGCCGAGAAGGGAATTCCCCACGAGCTCGACCTGTGGGGTCACGACGTGCCGCACGACTGGCCGTCGTGGCGACGCCAGATCACTCATCATCTGCCGAGGTTTCTATGACCGAGCATCTCATTGGCCTGTTGCTGGGCACCGAGGAGGACTGGCCGGCCGCCTTCGAGGCGCTGGTCGGCGGGCTCGGCCCGGTCGACGGTGCGCAGTACCGCACCGAGCGCCTGGTCAACGAGCCGTTCGACCTTCGCTACAAGCCGCGTTACGAGCTCGTCATCGACCGGCTCGCGTGGTGGTATGACCTGCCGCGCGCGTGGCTGAAGAAGGTCTCGCTGATGGACGACGTCTATCTGCTGAACAACCCGTTCACGTTCCAGGCGATGGAGAAGCACTCCGCGTACTGCGCGATGATCCGGCTCGGCATCAAGGTGCCGACGACGTGGCTGATCCCGCACAAGGTGCCGCCGGACAACCCGCGCTTCGAGCCGACAGCGGAGCGCTACAACGCGGCGTTCGACCTGGCGGAGATCGGCAGCTACGTCGACTACCCGATGTTCATGAAGCCGTTCGACGGCGGGCAGTGGGTTGGTGTGTCACGCGTCGGCTCGCCGGAGGAGCTGCGCGAGCGCTACGACGAGTCGGGCGAGCGGATGATGCACCTGCAGGCTGCGCTCGAGGACTTCGACGTCTTCGTGCGGTCGCTTTCGATCGGCGCGGAGACGATGTCGATGTGGTTCGACCCGAGCAAGCCGATGCACGACCGCTACCAGGTGAAGCACGATTTCCTCTCGCCGGAGCTCGGCGACGAGATCATGACCATCTCGCGGCTGATCAACGCGTTCTTCCGCTGGGAGTTCAACTCGTGCGAGACGATCGTCAAGGGCGGCGTCGCGTACCCGATCGACTACGCGAACGCGTCGCCCGACGTCGCCCTCACGTCGCTGCACTACTACTTCCCCTGGGCGATCAAGGCGCTCGTGCGCTGGAGCGTCTTTTGCCTCGCGACCGGCCGCGAGATGCCGATCAACCAGAACTCGCGCACGTACTTCGAGATCGGCGACCGCGAGGACCTGAGCTATGAGCAGAAGCTCGCGGAGTACCGGCGGCTCGCCGACGGGTACTTCCAGGTCGAGGAGTACGAGGAGTTCTGCGCGAAGCATCTCGGGCATCTCGACGAGGTCGCGCACACCTGGTTCTCGTCGCAGGATTTCGACGACCTGCTCGTCCGCACGGTGGTCGCGACGTTCCCCGTGCACGAGCAGGAGCACTTCGTGGCGCATTACCGCGGCCTCCTTGCGGCCTGGGCCACGGACAACGAGAAGTAAGGACACGTTGCCAGGTACCTGCGGAACCTGGCACGCGTGGTAGCGTCACCCTGTCACTGCGGCGCCCATCCGAAAGGAGGCCTCGCAATGGCAACCACGACGATCGCGGCGCACAAGCTCGGCAAGCTGCCGGTTCGGCTGGACGTGCGCACGCTTCGGCTCGCACGCTACGTCGACCGCACAAAGCTGCCGGC
>DASZBP010000086.1:0-4408 GCA_035943915.1 Gaiellaceae bacterium
AGCCTGATACTCGGCGAGTGCGTCGAGCGAGTCGACGTTGCCGAGGCACGGATGCGACGGCACGAGCGGCTCGGCCTTCTTGACGCCAAAGCGCAGCGCGAGCGTTGCGCCGAGACCGGTGATCTTCATCGGCCCGAAGCCCGGCAGCGCCCCAATGCGCTTCTTCAGATCGTCGGCGTCCTTCGCCTCGTCCCAGATGCGTTCCGCCTTGCCGTTGTAGTCCTCGGTGACGATCGCTGCGAGCTCGCGCACGCGCTCCGCCATCGAGCCGGGGAAGCGGTGAATTGCCGGAGGCCCGCGGAACGCTTCCTGCAGATCCATGTCGGCGAGCTGCTTCGGGTCGATCGTGCCGACCCGCTGCTTCAGCACGTACGGCCCGGCGAACGCTTTCTGCACGGGCACCTGCTGGTCGATCGCGAAGCCGACGAGCAGCGCGAACGGCTCCTTGGCGAGCAACTCGCACGCCTTCGGGTCGTCGGTGAACCAGAGTGCGTCAGGCATCGTCACCGAGGATATCCGCCATGCCCTTGCCCTCGGGGTGCTGCGCGTACGACCGCGCGAAATCGCGCCAGCGCGGATGGTCGGCTTCGAGCTCCGCGAGCGCCTCGCGCCCCGTCTCGATGTGGCCGGCCTTCGCCGCGTCGAGCAGCCGCAGGAACTTGACGTAGCTCTGCGGCACGCCACGCTGCTCGGCGACGACTGCACCTTCGTGGTTGCCGGCCCGGTAGCCGAGTGACAACTCGACGAGACGGCGCAGCTCGGGTAGCGACTGGTCCTCGACGCGGATGTCGACGACGCGCGCCCACGGATCGCCCTCGGCTGCGACGACGAGGATCGCCGCTCCGCCGTGGCCGCGCCAGTCACCGCCTTCCGCCTCGGCTGCTTCGAGCGCCGCCATCAGACGCAACGCGAGCGGCGCCGACGTCGCTTCGAACGCCGCCCCCATCGCGTGCCACGCGTCGGCGGCGAGCATGTTCCCCTGCGCGGCCCAGCCGTCGCCGGCGACGTGACCGCACGCCGGGACGTCGTGCGCTCCGGTCCATTGCGCGCTGCGGCCGGTCGCGTCGAGGATCCCGACCTGACGAAACTCGCGGTCGTCGTCGGGCTCGAGCAGCTCGTCGAGCGTCTCCTGCGGCGAGCGTCCTGCTGCGAGCAATTCGAGGCCCCGGTAGCCGTAGCGGCGGTCGGTGAACGACTGCGTCGCAATCGCGCCGATGCCCGGCTGCGCCCAGGGCACGGCCGCGCCGGTGTTGAACGCCTGCGACTGGACGCCGACACCGAGCTCGCCGGTCTCCTGGTCACGCGCGACGATCGAGTACGTCATGGGTGCGATTCAACCAGGCGCCGCCGGGTATGCCGTTTCCATGGCAGATCATCACCCGATTCAGGACGCGAAGGACGAGGTCAAGCACCTCGAGCACGAGGCCGAGGTGGGGGCAAGCGCGCGGACGCCCGCAATCCTCGTCGGCGGCGTCGGGCTCATCGTCTCGGCGATCGTGGTCGTGCTCCTGATCGTGGTCTTCGCCGCGTACTACCTCGCCAAATAGCCGCGGGGTACCCTGGGCGGATGGACCCGCTCGCTGTCTTTTCGCCGCGTACACGGGCTTGGTTCGAAGGCACATTCGACGCGCCGACGCCCGCGCAGGAAGCCGGTTGGCCGGCGATCGCGTCCGGCGGTCACGTGCTGATCCAGGCGCCGACCGGTTCGGGCAAGACGCTCACTGCGTTCCTCTACGGCATCGACAAGCTCAACGCGTCGCCCGGCCAGGGACTGCGGTTGCTCTACGTCTCACCGCTGAAAGCACTGAACTACGACATCGAGCGCAACCTGCGCGGCCCGCTCGCCGGGCTCCAGTCCGAGTTGCGCGTTGCGGTGCGCACGGGAGACACGCCACAGAAGGAACGGCGCGAGATCCTCAAGGAGCCGCCGGACATCCTGATCACGACGCCCGAGTCGCTCTACCTGATGCTGACGTCGCAGGCGCGCGACATTCTGCGCGGCGTCGAGACGCTGATCCTCGACGAGGTACATGCCGTCGCCGGCACGAAGCGGGGCGCGCACATGGCGTTGACGATCGAGCGGCTCGAAGCGATCTGCGAACGGCCGCCGCAGCGCATCGGCCTGTCCGCGACGCAGCGTCCGCTCGAAGAGATCGGGCGCTTCGTCTCGGGCGCGCGCGACATCGAGCTCGTCGACGCCGGGACGCGGAAGACACTCGATCTTCAGGTGGTCGTCCCGGTCGAGGACATGCGCGAGCTCGGCTCGACGGCTTCGTTGTCGCAGCCGGTGCTCAGAGACGGCGTCGAGATGGACGTCGGCACCGAGCACGGCTCCCAGTCGATCTGGCCGTCGATCTACCCGGAGATCCTGCGGCTCGTGCGCGAGCACCGCTCGACGATCGTCTTCGTCAACAACCGCCGCCTTGCCGAACGGCTTGCGCTGCGTCTGAACGAGCTCGCCGAGGAAGAGATCGCGCGCGCCCATCACGGGTCGCTTGCGCGCGAGCAGCGCGTGATCGTCGAAGAGGAGCTGAAGGCGGGCCGCATTCCGTGCCTGGTTGCGACGTCGAGCCTCGAGCTCGGCATCGACATGGGCGCCGTCGACCTCGTGATCCAGGTGGAGTCGCCCAAGTCGGTCGCGCGCGGCCTGCAACGAATCGGCCGTGCCGGCCACGAGCTCGGCGCCGTGTCGAAGGGCCGCATCTTCCCGAAGTTCCGCGCCGACCTGCTCGAGAGCGCCGTCGTCGCGCGCGCGATGCGCAACGGCGACATCGAGGAGACCGTCATTCCGCGCAACCCGCTCGACGTCCTCGCGCAGCAGATCGTCGCGATCACGTCGCAGGACGAGATGACCGTCGACGATCTCCACGCGCTTGTGAAGCGTGCGTACCCATTCCGTGACCTTTCGCGCGTGCAGCTCGAGAACGTGCTCGACATGCTCGCCGGCCGCTACCCCTCCGACGAGTTCGCCGAGCTGCGGCCGCGCATCGTGTGGGACCGCACCGCGGGAATCGTGCGCGCCCGCGAAGGCGCGGCCCGTCTCGCGGTGACCAACGCGGGCACGATCCCCGACCGCGGCCTCTTCGGCGTGTTCCTCGTCGGCGGCGGTGGCCGCGTCGGCGAGCTCGACGAGGAGATGGTCTACGAGGCGCGCGCGGGGCAGACGTTCCTGCTCGGCGCGTCGACATGGCGGATCGAGGAGATCACGCGCGACCAGGTGCTCGTATCGCCCGCGCCCGGTGTGCCGGGTGCAGTGCCGTTCTGGAAAGGCGAGGGCGTCGGCAGGCCGTTCGAGCTCGGTCAGAAGATCGGCGCAGCGTCGCGCGAGCTCGCTGCGCTGAAGCCGGAGAAAGCGGCCGCAAGATTGCGCGACGAGTACCACCTCGACGAGCGCGGAGCGAAGAACCTGATGACGTTCCTGCGCGAGCAAGCCGACGCGACGGGCGCGGTGCCGAGTGACCGCACAATCGTCGTCGAACGGTTCCGCGACGAGATCGGCGACTGGCGCGTGTGCATCCTCACGCCGTTCGGCAGCCGTGTGCATGCGCCATGGGCGATGGCGATCGCGGCGCGGCTGCGCGAGTCACTCGGGGTAGAGGCGCAATCGATCTGGTCGGACGACGGCATCGCGCTGCACTTCCCGGATTCCGACACGCCGCCGCCGGCAGAGGAGCTGATCATCGACCCGGCCGACATCGAAGGACTCGTCGTGCAGGAGGTCGGCGACACGGCGCTCTTCGGTGCGCGCTTCCGCGAGAACGCCGGCCGCTCGCTGCTCATCCCGCGCCGCCGTCCCGGCGAGCGCACGCCGTTGTGGCAGCAGCGCCTGAAGGCGCAATCGCTTCTGCAGGTGGCGCGCAAGTACGGAAGCTTCCCGGTGATCCTCGAGACATATCGCGAGTGCCTGCAGGACGTCTTCGACCTGCCTGCGCTGCGCGGCTTGCTGCAGGGCTTGAAGACGCGCGAGCTCGATCTCGTGGAGGTGGAGACGTCGAGCGCATCGCCGTACTCCGCGTCGCTGCTCTTCGACTACATCGCGACCTACATGTACGAGGACGACACGCCTCCCGCCGAACGGCGTGCGCAGGCGCTGTCGCTCGACCGCGACCTGCTGCGCGAGCTGCTCGGGCAGGAGGAGCTGCGCGACCTCCTCGATGCCGATGCGGTCGACGAGGTCGAGCGCCAGCTGCGCGGCGACCCGAAGACGCCGGATCACCTGCACGACCAGCTGCGCGTGCGCGGAGATCTGCGCGCGGGCGAGTACGACGCTGCGCTCGCCGAGCCGCTGCTCGCGGATCGGCGCGCGCTGATCGTGCGCTTCGCCGGCGAAGAGCGGCTGATTGCCGCGGAGGATGCGGGCCGTTACCGCGACGCGCTCGGCGCAATGCCGCCGTCCGGTCTGCCGGAT
>DASZBP010000087.1:0-7602 GCA_035943915.1 Gaiellaceae bacterium
CATCGTCACACTCGACCTGCTGCGCTCGCGCGGCTACGACAACGTGCGCGTGTTCGCATCCGCGCGCTCTGCGGGCAAGCAGCTCGGCGAATGGAAGGTCGAGGAGGCGACGCCCGAGGCGCTCGAGCGCGGCGACGTCGACCTCTTCCTCTTCTCGGTCGGCACGAGCGCTTCGCGGGAGCTGGTTCCGCACGCGGTCGCCGGCGGCGCCGTGGCGATCGACAAGTCGTCCGCGTACCGGCTCGACCCGAACTGCCCGCTCGTCGTGCCGGAGGTGAACGGCGAGCGCGCGACGGGGAGCATCATCGCGAACCCGAACTGCTGCACGATCCCGCTCACCTGCGTCCTCAAGCCACTGCATGACGCGGCAGGGCTGGTGCGCGTGCGCGTCGCGACGTATCAGTCGGTGTCGGGAGCCGGCGCGCAGGCGATGGAGCGTCTGCGGAACGAGCCGCAGTCCGAGCACGACCTGCGCATGGATTGGGACTTCGACGGCGAGGAGTTCGACGAGGAGTCGAAGCTGCGCGCGGAGACGCAGAAGATCATGGAGCTGCCCGAGCTGCCGATCCAGGCGACGTGTGTGCGCGTGCCGGTGATGGTCGGGCACGCGGAGGCAGTGTGGATCGAGACCGAGGACGAGCTCACAGCGGAGCAGGCGACGAAGCTGCTCGACGCTGCGCCGTCGGTGCAGCTCGACGACTTCCCGTCACCCGGCAAGGCAGCCGGTCGCGACGACGTTCTCGTCGGCCGCATTCGCCGCGACCCGACGGTCGAGCGCGGCCTCGCGCTCTTCCTCGCGTGCGACAACCTGCGCAAGGGCGCCGCCCTCAACGCGATTCAGATCGCAGAGCTGCTCGCGGCGTAGGTCACGGGGTCAGGCACGTGTCTGACCCCCAGGCTCGCGTTGTCCACAGCCACAACTTCCGATTTGCAGGGCCAAGAACCCGTGGGGTCTGACCCCGGACTGACCCCACGCTCCCCTAGCGGCGGCGCGGAGCGACGAACTGGCGGAGCGAGAGCACGCCGTCGGCACGAGACGGATCGGGCGGGTTCAAAGCGTCGCGTAGAGGTTCACGCGCACGCCGTCGGCGTCGCGCAGCACGGCGTAGCGCTGGCCCCAGTACGCGTCCCACGGATCGCGACGGCTTTCGAAGCCGGCAGCGACGACCCGCGCGTGCAGCTCGTCGACCTCAGCGGGGCTCGCGCATTCGAGCGCGAACGAGATCTGGTCGCCGTCGCCGCGCCGCCAGTCGTCGAGGAAGCTGCGCGCGACGTCCTCCGTGTCGAGCATCAGCCGCACGCCGTTCGGCAGCTCGATGCTGATGTGCTCCTCGCCAGGCGTGTCGGGCACGTCGAGGCCGAGCGCGCGGTAGAAGCGCTGCGACCGGCCCATGTCGGCGACGACGATGCCGATCGCGTTCAGCTCAGTCATGCCGCTCGAGCCAGTCGCCGACGACGCGCATGTAGCGCTCCCGCTCCTCGACGTGCGGCATGTGCGACGACTCCTCGAACACCACCCACTCCGCGCCCGCGATGCCGGAGCGCAGCTCCTCCTGCAGCGCAGGCGTCGCCTCGTCGTAGCGGCCGGAGACGAGCAGCGTCGGCACATCGATCTCCGGCAGGCGATCCTGCGACTGCCAGTCCTTGATCGAGCCGATGACGTGGAACTCGCTCGGCCCGTTCATCGTGTGGTAGACGGTCGGGTCCTTCTCGATCCACTCGAACGCCGCCATCACCTCCGCCGGCATCGGCTGCACACGGCAAACATGCCGTGCGTAGAACACGAGACACGCCTCCATGTACGCGGGATCGTCGGTCGTGCCGGCCTCCTCGTGCTTGCGCAGCGTCGCCTCCACGTCGGGCGGCAGTTCGGCGCGAAGCTTGTTCGCCTCTTCGACGAAGCGCGGGAACGACGCGGCGGTGTCGGCAAGCACCAGCGAGCGCAGCCCGGAGGGATGCGTGAGCGCGTACTCCTGAGCGAGGAAGCCACCCCACGACTGCCCGAGCACGTGGTGCTCACCGATGCCGAGCGCGCCGACGAGGTTGTGCAGCTCGCGGACGAACAGGTCGACCGTCCAGAAGTCCGCACCGCGGTCCGGGAAGTGCGAGCTCTGCCCGTTCCCGAACTGGTCGTAGAACACGACCGCGCGCCCGTCGCGCGCGAGATCGCCGAGCGACAAGAGATAGTCGTGCGTCGCACCCGGCCCGCCGTGCAGCGTGACGAGCGGCGCCGGCCCGCGGCCGAGCTCGCCCTCGACGCGGTACCACGTCTCGCCGTCCCCGAACGGGACAGTCCCCTCGCTCACGGGCGCGGCGCCGGCACCGGCTCCGGCACTCCGAATGCGTCCCTCACCACGCGCAGCACTCTCTCACGCTTCCCCTCGGCGACCGGCTGCAACCCGCCGAGCTCCAGCCGCGACAGCGAGATGCGGCCGGCGGAGCGAAGCGGCAGGAAGCCGAAGTCCGCGAGGAAGTCCTGCGGGAACACGGTGCGATGCACGCGGAAACGCTCGTAGCTCGTCTCGCCCTCCGTGTAGCGGTACGAGAACGCCTCGAGCCCCTTCGCGCCGCGGTCGCGCGCCTCCCCGATCGCGGCGAGGAACAGCGACTGCAGCACCCACGGGCTCGACTCGTCGACGAGGTACGAGCACGTGACGAGCATCGAGTCCTCGCTCGGCGGCCCGGCCGGCAGCTCCCACGCGCGCGGGAACGCCTGCGCCGGCCCGTACTGCATCGAGCCGAGCACGCGGCCGTCGGAGTCGTAGTAGACCGTCCCCCATGCGCCGAAGTCGAGCTCGACCTTCTCCATCCAGCGTTCCTTGTCGACCGTGCGCCTACCGCGCGACTGCCACCACACGCACTCGTGGCACACCGACGGCGCTGTCTCGAGCGTGAGCTTCGTTAGCCCTGACAGCTGAGGAGGCATCTACGGCCTCGCGACGTCGTCGACGACGACGGTGACCGAAGCCGGCCGCAGATCGGCCATCCGCTGCAGGTAGTCGGCAACGCGCTCCTGCACCTCTGCGGCGACGGTGGGGATGTTCGCGCCGAAGTCGACGACGATGTGCACCTCGACGTCCTCGCCGGCAACGCGCGCGCCGCGGCGGTGCTTCAGATGCACGCCGCGCACCTCGGCCGCCGCATCCAGTGCGTACCGCGCCAGCACGTCCGGCGAGATGACGCTGTGCCCTTCCATGGGCTCAGTCTAGGAGGGATCGGCGACGTGGCGTTCGTCGACGGGGTGCGCTGGACGTTCGGAGGCAAGGACGCAGGGAGCCCTGTAGCGGTGGCTACAGGGGTGACCGAGGACGCAGCATCTGGACGTCCAGCGCGGCCCGGCGGCGCAACCGTTACGTCGCCGATCCCTCCATGAGGGAGAGGGCGCGCATGTTCTGCTCGAGGTGCTCGACAGATGACGTGCCGGGGATCGGCAGCATCACCGGGGAGCGCTTCAGGAGCCAGGCCAGCGCCTCCTCGGGCGGGACGTCGAGCCGCCCGCTGTCGAGCGGGAACCATGGGATGAACCCGAGCCCCTCGGCTTCGCAGTAGTCGAGCACGTCCTCCGCGCTGCGGTTCGCGAGGTTGTAGAGGTTCTGCACCGACACGACCTCGACGATCTCCCGCGCGCGGTTGATCTCCTCGACGCTCACCTCGGACAGCCCGATGTGGCGGATCTTGCCCTCGTCCTGCAACAGCTTGAACTCGCCGAGCGTCTCCTCGAGCGGCACCACCGGGTCGATGCGGTGCAACTGGTAGAGCTCGATCGTGTCGAGCCTCAGGTGACGGAGGGACAGCTCGCACTGCTGCCGGATGTACTCGGGGCGGCCGAGCACGCGCCAGTCGTTCGGGCCGGCACGCGTGAACCCAGCCTTGGTCGCGATCACAAGGCCTTCGGGATACGGATGCAGCGCCTCGGCGATCAGCTGCTCGGAGATGAACGGGCCATACGAGTCCGCGGTGTCGATGAAGTCGACGCCGAGCTCGACCGCGCGGCGCAGCACGCGGATCGCCTCGTCGTGGTCGCGGGGCGGCCCCCACACGCCCTTACCGGTCAGCTGCATCGCCCCGTAGCCGAGGCGATGAATGGTGGTCGTCCCGCCGAGCTCGAATGTCATTTGCATCGCAGCACCAACTCCGTTGCTTCCGGTCTTGCGAAATAGCGAAACGGAACAAACGTCGTTCCTAATCCCGGGGACACGTGCATCGTCGTGCCGCCGCGCTCGAACACCCCTTCCGCGTACGGCGCACGCGGATGCGCGAACAGGAACCTCCCGCGGCCGTAGGGCAGGACGATCTGGCCGCCGTGCAGGTGCCCGGCGAGGATCAGCTGCCAGCGACCCGGGTCGACGAAGTCGAGGACGCGGGGGAAGTGACAGAGCAGGAGCCGGAAGCCGGCGTCCGACGGCGTGAAGCTCGACGGGCGGTAGCTGAGCCAGGAGAGCGGGTCGACCCCGCCGATCTCGATGCGCACGCCGCGCAGCTCGATCTCCACCTGCTCGTCGTTGAGCAGCGTCCCGTTCTCGACGTGCGCGATCGCGGCCGGCTTCGAGAACGGGTCGCGCGAGTGCGCGAAGTCGTGGTTGCCGAGGACGACGTACGGGTTGTCGAGCTTCGCGAGCAGCACACGCAGCTGCGGCTCGCCCTTCGGCTTCGAGAGCAGGTCGCCGGTTATGCACGCGAGGTCTGGCTTGCGTTCGGCGACCCAGTCGACCGCGCGCTCGACCGCTGACGGGCCGCGCCCGTGGATGCCGAGATGGAAGTCCGACAGGTGCGCGACGCGCAAGCCGTCGAGCTCACGCGGCAGGCTGTCGATCGCAAGCTCGCGCTCGCGGAGCCGCACCCACCCGGCTTCGAACGCGCCGTAGCCGAGCCCGGCCGCGGCAGCGCCCGCCGCTGCGGCGATGAGGTTTCTCAGATCTCGAGTTTCTCGAGGACCGGTTTCATGCTCACGACGTGCCGCTTGAACTTGAGCTCCGACTCCTCGAAGCCGGCGGCGACGCCGACGAGCTGCGAGAGATGGAGAATCGGCATCTTGAAGTCGCGGCCGGTGGCCTTCTTCAGCTTCGACTGCCACGCGTCGAGCGAGAGATGGCAGAGCGGGCACGGCGTCACGATCGCATCCGCGCCTGCCTCGTACGCCTGCTCGATCGGCTGGATCAGCTCGCCGAGCGCCGTCTCCTCGCGTGCCTGGATGATCGGGAAGCCGCAGCACTTGATCTTCGCCGGATAGTCGACAGGCTCGCCGCCGCACGCCTCGATGATCCGCTCGAGCGACCACGGGCGGTCGGGATCCTCGAAGCCCTGGATCTTCGACGGGCGCAGGATCTGGCAGCCGTAGAACGGCGCGATCTTCAGGCCCTTCAGGCCCTTGTGCGCGGCGCCCTTCAGCAGCTCGTAGCCCTCGCCTTCCGCGATCTCCCACAGCAGGTGGCGCACGTCGACGTCGCGCTCGTACGCGGGCACGCCCGCGGCGACGAGGTTCTCGTTGACACGCGCGCGAACCTCGGTGTCGCCCATCAGCACGAAGTTCGCCTGGCGGAGGTTGAGCGTGCAGACGTTGCACACCGTCAGCAGCGTGTCGACGCCTTGCGCAGCGGCATAGGAGAGGATGCGGGCGTTCAGGTGGAGGTAGTAGTCGGGCTCCGCCTCGTGGATGTCGCCCGCGCCGCAACACGTGACGGACTCCAGCTCGACGAGCTCGAGGCCGACCTTCGGAGCAAGCGCCTGCGTCGCGGAGTCGAGCTCCTTCGCGGACAGCGATGCGAGGCAACCCTTGTAATACGCGACCTTTTTCATGCGCCACCTTCCGGCTTGTTCGTGGGTTCCTGGCCGGGTGTGACGTCGGCCTGCGTGAGTGAGCCCTGGCCGCCGGCGGAGCCTTCCGCCGGCAGGTACGGGCGCTTGAACGCGCCGGGCCGCTGGTAGATCTCCTCGAGCGTCTCCGACCCGACGCCGTGACCGTGCGCGAGCCGCGACAGCGCACGCTCGCCCTGCACGATGCCGCTGAACCCGCGGACGCCGTTGTCGCCGGTCGTGATGTCGGCGAGGCGGCGCGACTCTTTCACGTCCTTCGCCACGTGCGGCGGGAACGGGGGCGGCACCTTCCCCTTGCGCGCGAGGTCGAGAGCGAAGCGCGTCTGCTTGATCGCGGACACGACACCCTGCGTCTTCGGCACCAGCTCGGTCTCGCGCAGCCAACCGGTCGTCTTCGCCGAGACGACGAACCACTTCGCGTGCTTCGCGCCCATGTCGCGGTCGATGCCTTCCTTGAACGACTCGGCGCCGAGCTTCGCAATCGCGTCGCGGGGGTCGACGCCCTTCGGGCAGCGCTCGTTGCAGAAGTAGCAGCGCGTGCACTCCCAGATGCCGTGCTCGCCGTTCAGCGCCTCGAGGCGCTCGATCTTGCGGCCGTCACGCGGGTCGCCGACGAAGCGCATCGCCTTCGCGAGCGCCTGCGGGCCGGTGAACAGAGGGTCGGATTCCATCGCGTTGCACTCGGAGACGCAGCAGCCGCAGTTGATGCACAGCGACTCCTTGTGGATCACGTTCATCCGCTTCTGCTGGACGATGTTCTCCTTGCCTTCCGCGGGCTCCTGGTAGCCGGGCTGCAGGTACGGGTCGACGCTCTTGAACTTCTGCCAGAACGGCTCCATGTCGACCACGAGGTCCTTGACGATCGGCATGTTCCCCATCGCGGAGATGACGGGGATGCGGCCCTCCTGCGCGATGTCGTACATGCGCACCTTGCACGCGAGCACTGCGGCGCCATCCATGCGCATGCCGCAGGAGCCGCAGATCATCATGCGGCAGCTCTTGCGATACGCGAGCGAGCCGTCGTGCTTGTCCTTGACGATGTCGAGGCAGTCGAGGAGCGTCGCCTCTTCGGGCGCGTCGAACTCGTAGTCCTGCAGCTGACGCTCGCCGCTCTTCGAGTTGTACCGCCAGATCTTGAGGGCAACCTGCAACTCAGCCTCCCAGCTTCGTCATGTCGAGAGTCTCGCTCGAGCTCGGGACCTGCACGTTCACCTGCTCGCCGTAGTTCGAGAGGTCCATCTGCATTGATGTCGAGATGGTCTGCCCACCGGTGGTGACGGAGTACGACTCCTTCATCCGGCGCAGCTGATCCTGCCCGTCGATCCAGACGTCGGCCGGAAGCGACTTGAGATTCGTGAGCTTCATCAGCTGCGGTCCGTTGGGCGCCTTCGCGAGGTCGATGGTCACGTGGTAGTGCGTCGTGTCGACACCGTCGATCGTCTCGCTGCCGAGCTTCTGCAGGGAGCCCGCCTTCTTCAGCGCGCCGAGCATGTCTGACGGGTCCTGCTGCGTGAACTTGTTGAAGTCGAGGCCGAGCTTCTGGCCGGCCTTCTGAAGGTCGAGCGAGACCCACGACTTGCCGGCGGGAAGCTGCGCCGAGAAGACCGGCGACTTCATGTAGATCGTCCAGCCCTGCAGCACCTCGTCCATGTCGAACGTCTTGCCCGTCACGTTCATCGACAGGTGCATCGAGCCCAGCTTGGGGCTCGTCTGAAAGTCGCCGGTGCCGGTCATCTTCACGTTCTCACCTGCAGCGCCGACCGTGCCGGTGATGACTGCGTGCTCGCT
>DASZBP010000088.1:0-6058 GCA_035943915.1 Gaiellaceae bacterium
GCCCGAGCAGTCGAAGCCGCCGGGCGCAGCACCGCCCCAGACGTACGGGGTGCCGATCTGCGACATGGCGTAACCGACCGCGCCGGAGTGCTGCGAGGGCGGCGCGACGACCGTGTCCGCGCCCGGCGCGCTGGCAGAGATGCCGACGACCGTCGAATCCTGTGCCTGCGCCTGCTGGGACTTCGCGGCGACCAGGCGTGCCTGCGCGGCGCGTGCGAGCTGCGCCTGCCGCGCCTGCTGCGCTGCCTCCATCTGCGCGATCTGGCCCTTGATCGACGAGAGAAGCCGGTGCTGCTCCGCGATCTTCCCTTCGATCGAGCGCTTCTGGGCGGCACGCTGCGCGACGATCTGCGCCTGCAGCGCGCGCTCGTGTGCGAGCACCTTCCCGCTCGCAAGAACGGTCTTCCGCGAAGCCGTCACGTTGTGCAGCACGCGTGAGTCGAGATTCGACACCGATTTCTCGCTGTCGATGCGGTTCATCATGTCGTCGAGATTCTTCGCGCCGAAGATGACTTCGAGCGTCGACGGGGTCCCGTTGCGATAGAGAGTGACCAGCCGCTTCGCGATGATCTTCTGGCTCGTCTTGAGGTTCGACTTCGCGATCCGGAGCTCGCGGCGATTCGTGTCGAGGCCGCGCTGGATCCGCTGGAGGCGGATCGAGGCGTACTGGTATTGCGCGATTGCGGTCTCGAGCGACGACCCGAGCTGCTGCACCTGAGCCATGACCTGCTGGGCTTCGGCGCGCTTGGAGCTGATCGAGGGGTCCGCAAATGCCGGGACTGACGCCAGAAGGGCGACAATCATCCCAAGGAGAACGTGCGGCGCCTGTCCTTTCCTACTAATAACGACCCCTTGGTAGGGGCCAGGACGGGCGCACCGGGAGGGGCCGGTACGTCACGGGTTTTGAGGCTAGCAGCGTTTTCGGACGAGCGTCAACCAAACCTCACCCAAACAGACCCGAAACATGTGCATTTCTGCACCAATAGCGGGGCTCCTTCGAAAAGGACTGTGGTACGGTCCTCGCCCCTTGCGCCCGCAGGCACACACCCTGTGGCGGCCGCTGATCTTCTCCGTTCTCGCCGCCGCCGCTCTGGCCGTCCCGGCCGTCTCCGGCGCCGGCCGGTCCCAGTCGACCGCCACGCTCCGCGCGCAGGATGCGGCGATCGAGGCGAAGTCGCGCGCTGCCGTGCTCGGGCTCTATTCGCTCGACCAGCAGCTGACGACGGCGCGCGCGCATCTCGCATCGCTGCAATCCCAGCTCGCGACGCTCCGGGCGCAGCGCGACATCCTGCGCCGGTCGCTCGAGCTCGCGCGCACCGACACGCGCGTCGCGCAGCAGCATCTCGGACGCCGCCTGCAGCTCCTGTACGAGCGGGGCCGTGTCGAGCCGATCGAGGTGATCTTCGGCGCCAGGAGCCTGGATCAGGCGCTCACGAGCCTCGACAACCTGCAGAACGTCACGAAGCAGGACAGCGCAGTGCTCCATTCGGTCGTGGCCGCGCGGACGTCGTACGTCCATGCGGGACGGTTGCTCTCATCCCGTGTGGCACAGATCTCCGCCGCGACGCAGCAGGCGGCAGCAACCGCCGCCGCGCTCGAGCAGTCCCGCGCACAGCGCACTGCGTACATCTCGTCGCTCAGCATCCAGCGACGCCTGAACGAGCAGCAGATCGCGCACCTCGTCAGCGTCGCGAACGCTGCAGCGCAGCGCAGCACGCAAATCTCGATCGTGCGCTCGACCAGCGCGATCCCGCCGCCGGCGACGCCGATCTCGGCCTCTTCCCCCACTTCGGCAGAGACGTCCGGCCGCACGCTCACGGTGAGCGCGACCGGCTATGCGCTGGGCGGCTCGACCTCTTCCGGCCTGCCCGTCGGCTGGGGCATCGCCGCCGTCGACCCGTCCGTGATCCCGCTCGGCACGCATATGACCGTCCCGGGCTATGGCGAAGCCGTGGCCGCGGACACGGGCGGCGCCATCATCGGCGACACGATCGACCTCTGGTTCCCCACGGCCGCCCAGGCCGAGCAGTGGGGCCGCCGCGTGGTCACGATCACCCTGCATTAGCCCCGCGTGCTTGTTTCGGCTTGGCGGGTACACTCCTGTCGCCCAGGACGGTCACGCTGAACCAGCCAGCAGACACCCAAAACGCCGAACCCCGCGTCCTGCTCGTGGACGATCACGACCTGTTCCGCACAGGTCTCCGCAACCTGCTCGAAGAGCAGGGCGTTCAGGTCGTGGGCGAGGCGGACAACGGCACGGACGCGCTCCGGATGGTGCGCGAGGTCGCGCCGGACGTCGTGGTGATGGATCTGAACATGCCGGGGATCAGCGGCGTCGAGGCGACGCGGCAGATCTCGATGTTCGCGCCGCTCACCCGCGTCCTCGTCCTGACGATCTCCGACCAGGACTCGGACGTGATGGAAGCGGTCATGGCCGGCGCGTGCGGCTATCTCCTGAAGGACGCCGCGATCGGCGACCTGCTGCGCGGCATCCAGTCGGCGGCGGTCGGCGAGGCACTCGTGTCGCCGACGATCGCATCGAAGGTGCTGCAGCGGATGCGGGCCTCGAGCGCGTCCCAGCACGACGCCGACCTGATCCAGTCGGAGCTGTCCGACCGTGAGATCCAGGTACTGAAGCTGATCGCGAACGGCAAGGACAACGCGATGATCGCGGCCGACCTCCACATCAGCCCGAAGACGGTCAAGAACCACATCTCGAACATCCTGATGAAGCTGCAGATCCAGAACCGGATCCAGGCCGCGGTCTACGCGGTGCGCAGCGGAATCGTCTAGGAGCTCGCTAGACGCGGCGCTTGAGCTGCGCGAGCACCTCGCGCAGCCGCGACAGCTGACCGGCATTGCCGTCGAGCCGCTTGGCCAGCGCAGTGAGCTCGTGCGCGTGCGCCGCCGTGTTCCCACCGAGCACGATCTGGTTCAGTTGCTTCTCGAGGCGAGAGCGCTCCGTCTCGAGCGAGAGAGCGTGCGCGTAGCCATCCGTGAGCGTGCGCTCGAGGTGATCCTTGTCCACGCTGGGAGCGTCGATCAACGAGTGGATCTCGTCCAGAAGAGGGGTCATCTCGGACACGGCGATAGGTCGATTCTTGGGGCAGCGACAGCCCCGAACAAGGGCCGCGAGTCCCATTTTCCGGCCGGACCGGACCCAAGCCCGCCGCGCGGGTCGGCACAATGACCGCCGTGCTTCGCCAGGGGATGGCCGCAGCGCTGCTCGTCCTCGCGCTGTCACCGTGTGCCGGCGCGGCGCAGCTTCCCCTCCCGACGCGGCTCGCGAGCGCCCTCGCCGTCCCGGGCGCCTCGGCCAAGACGACCGGCGCGGTCGTCGTCGACCTGCTGACCGGCCAAACGCTGTTCGCGCGGAACGCGGACGAGCCGCTCGCCCCGGCTTCCAACGAGAAGCTGCTCATCACCTACGCGGCTCTCGTCGAGCTCGGCCCGAAGTACCGCTTCGACACGCAGGTGCTCAGCACCGGGACGCAGGACGGCACGGTCTGGCACGGAAACCTGGTGCTGAAGGGCGCGGGCGACCCGTCGCTGTCGTCGCTGTATCTCTTGCGGCTCGCGACGCAGCTCAAGCTGCACGGCGTCACGCACGTCGACGGCCGCATCCTCGGCGACGACTCGTGGTTCGACGACGTGCGAACGGCACCCGGCTGGAAGCCCTCGTTCTTCCTGGGCGAGTCGGCGCCGATCTCGGCGCTCGTCGTGGACGACGGCGCGTATCAGCATCACGTCGCAGCGAACCCGCCGCTCGCCGCCGCCGCTCGCTTCCGCCAGCTGCTGCGCGAACGCGGCATCACCACCGGCCCCGTCGGCGTCGGCCGCGCCCCGGCGAGCGCGGTCATGGTCGCGCACGTCCGGTCGGCGCCGCTCGACACGATCCTCCGCTACATGGACACGGAGAGCGACAACCTGCACGCGGAGATGATCCTCAAGCAGCTCGGCGCCGTCGCCGGCACCGGTGGGACGACCGCGGCCGGCGCGGCAGTCGTCATGCACGACCTCACGGATGCCGGCGTCCCGCTCACGGGCGTGCGCATCTTCGACGGCTCCGGCCTCTCCGACGAGGACCGCGTCACCGCCCGGGCGCTGGGCGACTTGCTGCTCGCGGCGTGGCGCAGCCCCGAGCTTCGAACGCCCTTCTTCGATGCCCTGGCGGTGTCGGGCGTCAGCGGGACGCTGAAGGACCGCCTCGACGGCAAGCCCACGTTTGGCGCCGTGCACGCGAAGACGGGAACGACGGATCTCGCGTCCGCGCTGTCGGGCTACGTGCGGCGCGTGTTCGCGTTCAGCGTTCTGCAGAACGGCTACCCGGTGTCGTGGTTCGCGACCCGGAAGGCGCAGGACCGCTTCGCGTCGGTGCTAGCCGCGCCCTAGGAGCGCATCCAGGTCGGCTTCGGTGAGGAGCGGCACGCCCGCCTTCTCCGCCTTCGCGACCTTCGACCCCGGGCTCTCGCCGACGACGACGCCCGTCGTCTTTTTCGACACGTTGTCGGAGACCTTCGCCCCGAGCTCTTCGAGCGCGGCCTTCGCCTCCTCGCGCGAGTACTTCTCGAGCGTTCCCGTGACGACGTACTGCGTCCCGGTCAGCGGCCCCTCGACCGGCTTGTCCTCCTCGCCGGACTCGAACGTGAGACCGAGCGAGCGCAGCTCGTCGACGAGTCGCCGGTTCTCGTCGTCGGCAAACCACTCGGCTACCGCTTCCGCGCGGTCGGAGCCGAAGCCCTCGACCTCGGCGATCTCCTCCGGCGTCGCGCCGATCAGGCGGTCGACGCTGCCGAAGTGCCGCGCGAGGTTTTGCGCGAGCACCCAGCCGATGCCGGTGATGTTCAGGCCGAGCAGCACGCGCGAGAACGGCACGTTCTGCCGCGAGCGCTCGATCTCCGCGATCGCGTTCGAGGCGGAGATCTCTGCGAAGCCGTCGAGCTCGAGCAGCTGCTCCTTGCGCAGGCGGTACAGGTCGGGCAGCGAGCGGACGAGGCCTTGATCCCAGAGCGTGCGCACCGTCTGCTCGCCGACGCCGTCGATGTCTGCGGGGCCTTCGACCCACGAGATCAGCGTCTCGAGCCCGCGCGACGGGCAGGCGCGGTTCGGGCAGCGGTGCATCGCCTCGCCCTCGGGCTTGACGATCTCCGTGTTGCACAACGGGCAGTGCGTCGGCATCCGGAACTCCTTCGTGCCTTTCCGGTGAGCGCCCGCAGGCCCGACGATCTGCGGGATGACATCGCCGGCGCGCTGCACGATCACGTCGTCGCCCTCGCGAATCTGCTTGCGGTTGATGTCCTCTTCGTTGTGCAGCGTCGAGCGCGACACGGTGACGCCGCCTACCTCGACGGGCGCGAGGATCGCCCAAGGGTTGAGCGCACCGGTGCGGCCGACGCGGATCATGATCTTCTCCAGCCGCGTCACAGCGGTCATCGGCGCCCACTTGAAGGCGCGCGCCCAGCGCGGCCGCTGGTGCAACGCGCCGAGGCGGCGCTGCTGCTCCAGGTCGTCGACCTTGATGACGATCCCGTCGATCTCGTAGTCGAGATCGGTGCGGCGCTTCTCCCACGCGCTGCACGCCGCCGCAACTTCTTCGATGGACTCGAGGCGCTCGGCGAACGGGTTGATCGGGAAGCCGTGCGCTTTCAGCCAGGCGAGCGTCTGCGAGTGGGTCGCGAGCTCGAGGCCCTCGCTCGCGCCGACGCTGTACGCCCAGATCGACAGCGGCCGGCCCGCGGTTATCGCGCTGTTCTTCTGGCGCAGCGACCCTGCCGCGGCGTTGCGCGGGTTCGGTGTCGGCTTCTTGCCTTCCGCGATCAGGCGCTCGTTGAGCTCGCGGTGGCCGGACAGCGGCATGTAGACCTCGCCGCGCACCTCGACGAGCGCCGGCGTGTCCTTACCGAGCAGGCGCAGCGGCAGCGCGTTGATCGTGCGCAGGTTGACGGTGACGTCCTCGCCCACCTCCCCGTCGCCGCGCGTCGCGCCGCGGACGAACACGCCGTTCTCGTAGGTGAGGTTGATCGCGAGACCGTCGATTTTCGGCTCGATCACGTATGCG
>DASZBP010000089.1:0-8569 GCA_035943915.1 Gaiellaceae bacterium
ACCCGGTGTATCTCGACGAAGCGCGCGACCGTCACCTGAACGCGGTCGTCGGCTCCTTCGAGCAATGGCCGTACGTCGTCGCGCGGATCGAGGTCGATTACCGGCGCGAGATTCGCCTGCCGGCGCGCAGCGTCACGGTGAGCACGCGCGTCGCAGAGGTGGGGCGCTCGAGCGTGACGTTCGAGCAGGAAGTGCGCAGCCCCGACGGCGATGTCGCGGCGGCCGCGCGCTCCGTGATCGTCGCGTGGGACGAGACGACGCGGAGCGCGCGGCCGATAGCAGAGCCCGAGCGGCAGCGGCTTCGTTCTTAGTAGCTGCCGTACCCTCCGCCGCCGCCCGACGTCGTGGTGGTCGACGTCGTGGAGTCGTCGGTCGTGGTGGTCGCAGGGGCGGACGTCTTCTTGACCGCGGCACCGCGTGCCGAGACCGCCCACCAGAGACCGCCGAAGTGGTCGATGCCTTCACCGGTCACTTCGCCGCCGCGCTTGTCCTCGGCGAAGAGATAGAGCGGGTGGTGGTTGTACGTGACCTGCATCTTCCCGTCGGAGCGCTTCGTCCAGCCGAGCATCGACGCCTTGACGCCTGCGCCCGCGACCGGCTTCGCCGTGACGGTGAGCGGCGGCCAGAACTTTGCGCACTGGCCGGTGCACGAGCTCTTGCCCGACTTGTCGTGCATGAAGAGATAGAGCGTGTGCCCGTTCGCGTTGACGAGCACCTTGCCGAGGCTCGTCGCTTTGATCTGCACGGTCGCGTGCGAGTTGGTCGCGCCGTGTGCGAGCTGCCCGTTTGCGAGCAGGAATCCGATGAGACCTGCGACGGCAAGTGCCGCGACCTTCCAGACCCCTCGCTCGAGGTTGAGTTCCGACATGCGTACCTCCATTGAGTTATCCATTCCTACGGCGTGAGCGGAAGGTCGGATTCAGCGGCGCGTGATGACGCGTGAGCCGCGGCCGTGCGTCACGAAGCTGAACGACCAGCGGACGAGCACGACGAGCCGGTTCTGGAAGCCGATCAAGTACGCGAGATGGACGCCGAGCCAGAGCGCCCACGCGAGGAAGCCGCTGAGCTTCAGCGGCCCGAGCTCTCCGACCGCGCGCAGCCGCCCGAGCGTCGCGAGGTTGCCCTTGTCCTTGTAGTGGAAGCGTTCGGGCGGCGTGCGGCCGGCGAGCCTGTCGCGGACCACGCGGCCTGCGAAGCGCCCCTGCTGCATCGCCGCGGGCGCGAGGCCGGGGAGGAGCTCACCGCCGGGCCGCGCCATGTCGCCGAGTGCGAAGACCTCGGGGTGCCCGGGCAGGGTGAGCTGGTCCGTGACCGTGATGCGGCCGGAGCGGTCCTGCTCGGCGCCGAGCTTCGCGGCGAAGCTCGATGCGGTGACGCCGGCAGCCCAGATCACGGTGCGCGCGGGGACGTGCTCGTCGCCGATCGTCACCGACTCGGGGCCGATATCCGTCACCGGCCGCCCGACGATCGGCGTGACACCGAGGCTCTCGAGCGCGTGGAATGCCTTTGCCGAGAGCTTCGGGTCGAAGGCGGTGAGCACACGGTCGGCGGCTTCGACGAGAAGCACCTTCGCTTCGGTCGTGTCGGCCGCGCGGAAGTCACGCGGCAGTGCGTCGCGCGCGAGCTCGGCGATCTGGCCGGCCATCTCCGCGCCGGTCGGGCCTGCGCCGACGACTACGAACGTGAGCCACGCTTGGCGCTTCGCCGGGTCGCGCTCGACTTCCGCCGCCTCGAACGCGGAGAGGATCCGCGCGCGGATGTCGAGCGCACCGTCGAGCGTCTTCAGCTGCGGCGCGTACTCCGCCCATTCGTCGCGCCCGAAGTAGGAATAGCGCGAGCCTGTCGCGACGATCAGCGTGTCGTACGGAAGCGCTTCACCCGGCTCGCCGTTCGGCAGCATCCCGAGCTGCACCTCGCGCGCGTCGAGGTCGACGCCCGTGGCTTCGGCGAGCAGGACGCGCACGTTCTTCTGGCGCTTGAACACGCCGCGCAGCGGGACGGCGATCTCGCTCGCCGAGAGCGAGCCCGTTGCAACCTGGTACGCCAGCGGCTGGAAGAGGTGGAAGTTCTGACGGTCGACGAGCGTGATCTCGACCGGCGCGTCCTTCAACGCTCGCGCGGCCTGCAGCCCGCCGAACCCGCCGCCGATGACGACTACGCGGTGCCGTTGGTTGTCGGCCATGAGGCCGACCCTACCGAGGGACCGGCGACGTTGATCGTCGCGGTGCCCTGGTCGCCGTTCGGAAAGTTCATCTGTAGGTCCAGCACGCCTGCTTGGCCGACCTTGAAGCTGAGGAAGTACGAGCCCTGGTTCGTCGTCGATGACGCGACGTTCAGCCACGGCCCGCCATTCCAGCGCGCGAGCAGGACCACCGTTCCGGTGACGCCCGGCGGGAGCGCGCCGCGCTCCGTGAGCAGGTCGCCGACGTGCGCGGTGGTCGACCCGCCGAGTACGAACGAGTGGGGGTTGGAGAGGGCAAAGCCATGATGGCCGCCGCCGAGCGGGACCTTCAAGGGCAGGCGATGCGTGACCAGTGCGGCAACGAGACTCAGCAAGACCGCAGCTGCGAGCCCGCCGCCGGCGCGGCGCCGTGCGAGAGAGTGGGGAAGCACGACGGGGGAAGCGCCACGCACCATGTCCCGGTACACCGGGACGTCGCGCATGTATTCACGGTCGGCGAGGCCCATCGACAACTGACACATCGGCCGGGGCGGCGTCGCGGTGGTGCCTCCTTCGAGGGAGAGTCCGCTCCAGGCGGATCGCCCGGTGGGAGGTCGTCACCCGCTCGCCGGTGTCGAGGAACTCGACCAGGACCGTCCCCATCCGGCCCCGCGCGAGCACCCGGCAGCGGCGCCCTTTGAGGGCCGCGCGGCGGGGGTTGTTGCCCCAGACGAAGGTGTACGTCTGCTCTTCTCGCACTTTGCGGGGGCGCTCCGAGTGTCTGTCGGGACCGGGCGATACGGTGTCTTCCCGCCCATGAGTCAAGCCGATTTCGTCCATCTGCACGTCCACTCCGAGTACTCGATTCTCGATGGAGCGTGCCGCATTCCCGACCTCGTGGCGCGTGCCGCCGAGCTCGAGATGCCCGCCGTCACGCTGACGGATCACGGCAGCCTCGCCGGCGCGATCCAGCTCTGGCAGAAGACCCTTGGCACGGGCGTGAAGCCGATCATCGGCTGCGAGGTCTACGTCGCCGAGGATCGCAAGGCGCAGCAGAAGGGTTACGCGCACCTCACGCTGCTCGCGCGCGACAACGAGGGCTACTCGAATCTGATCAAGCTGTCGAGCCTCGGCTACCTCGAGGGCTACTACTACAAGCCGCGCGTCGACTGGGAGCTGCTCGAGCGTCACAACGCTGGCCTGATCGCGCTCTCCGGCTGTCTCTCGGGCCGCGTGAGCAAGGCGCTCGAGGAGAGCCGCACGAACGACGCCTACAGCGAGCTCGACCGGCTCGCGCAGGTCTTCGGCCGCGACAACATCTACGTCGAGCTGCAGAACGCGCACCTCGACGTGCAGGCGCGCATCCTTCTGCAACTCGTCGAGCTCGCCGGCAAGGCGGGGCTGCCGACGGTCGCGACAGGCGACGTCCACTACCTCCGCGACACCGACGCGCGCGCACACGAGGCGCTGCTCTGCATCCAGTCCGGCGACTCGCTCAAGAACCCGAACCACTGGAAGTTCGACACCGACCATTTCTTCTTCAAGACGCCGCAGGAGATGGCGCTCGACTTCCCGGGCCAGGAAGCGGCGATGCTGCGCACGCTCGAGGTCGCGGAGCGCTGCAACGTCGAGATCGAGCTCGGGAAGATCCACCTGCCGAAGTTCCCGGTGCCCGAAGGCCGCGAATCGTTCGACTATCTCGTCGAGCTCTGCGAGCGCGGGCTCGAGCGCCGCTACGACACGGTCACCTCGGATCTGCAGGAGCGGCTCAAGTACGAGCTCAAGACGATCAAGGAGATGGGGTTCACCGACTACTTCCTGATCGTGTGGGACTTCATCCATTTCGCAAAGACGCACGGCGTGTCCGTCGGCCCGGGTCGCGGCTCGTCGGCCGGCTCGCTCGTCGCGTACACGTTGCAGATCACCGACATCGACCCGATCCGTTACGACCTGATGTTCGAGCGGTTCCTCAACCCCGGCCGCAAGTCGATGCCCGACATCGACATCGACTTCGCCGTGGAAGGGCGCGAGCGTGTCATCAACTACGTGCGCGAGAAGTACGGCAGCGACCGCGTCGCGCAGATCATCACGTTCTCGACGATGGCCGCGCGCGCCGCGGTGCGCGACGCGGGCCGCGTGCTCGAAGTCCCGTACGGCGTCGTCGACAAGATCGCGAAGCTGATCCCTGAAGGGCCGGGGCAGACGCTCGCCGAGGCCGGCGACCTGCGCAAAGCCGTCGCGAACGATCCCGTCGCGAAGGAGATCCTCGAGCTCGCAGAGCCGCTCGAGGGTCTGACGCGCGCCGACTCGATCCACGCCGCCGGCGTCGTCATTGGCGCGCAGCCGCTGCTCAACGTGGTGCCGCTGCAGCAGAAGGGCGACGGCCAGGAGATCGTCACGCAGTTCGCCATGAAGGACGTCGAGGCGCTCGGCCTGCTGAAGATGGACTTCCTCGGCCTGCGCAACCTCGACGTGATCGACAAGGCGTGCGAGCTGCTCGACGGGCTCGACATCTCCGCGATCCCGATGGACGACAAGAAGACGTACGAGATGCTCGCACGCGGCGAGGCGACGGGCGTCTTCCAGTTCGAGTCGTCGGGGATGCGCGAAGCGCTGCGGCAGGTGAAGCCCACCGAGTTCCAGGACCTGATCGCGCTCAACGCGCTGTATCGCCCAGGCCCGATGGCGTACATCCCCACGTACGCCGCGCGCAAGAACGGCAGAGAGCGCGTCTCGTTCGTCGATGCGCGGCTCGAGCCGATCCTCAAGGAGACGTATGGGATCTGCACCTACCAGGAGCAGTACATGCGCATCGCGCGCGATCTCGCCGGCTTCTCGATCACCGAGGCGGACGATCTGCGCAAGGCGATCGGCAAGAAGATCCGCGCGCTCATGGACTCGCTCAAGGACAAGTTCCTCGAAGGGCTCGCAGAGCACAACGTCACGCCTGCGGTTGCGCGGCAGCTGTGGGAGGACGTCGAGAAGGCGGCCGACTACTCGTTCCCGAAGGCGCACGCTGCGTGTTACGCGCTGATCGCGTACCGCACCGCCTGGCTGCGCGCGAACTATCCGTGCGAGTACATGGCCGCGCTCATCTCTTCGGTGATGAACACGAAGGACCGCGTGCCGTATTACGTGAACGCATGCCACGAGCTCGGCATCGAAGTGCTGCCTCCCGACGTGAACGAGTCGCAGGTCGACTTCGCCGTCGTCGGCGGCAAGATCCGCTTCGGTCTGAACGCGGTGAAGGGTGTGGGCGAAGGCGCTGCCGCGGCAATCGTGAGCGCGCGCGAAGCCGAAGGCGAGTTCGTCTCTCCGTGGGACTTTGCCGAGCGCGTCGACTCGTCCGCGTCCAACAAGCGCGTGCTCGAAGCTCTCGTGAAGTGCGGTGCGCTGCCCGGCTCGCGCAAGGCGGCGCTCGATGCGCTCGAGCAGATCGCCGGCTGGGGCCAGAAGCAGCAGGCCGACCGGCTTGCCGGCCAGGCGTCGATCTTCGACCTCGCGCCGGCCGAGGAGTCCGCGCCGAAGCACCATCCCGTGCTGCCGACGGACGAGTTCGAGAAGAACGAGCTGCTTCGCCTCGAGAAAGAGGTGCTCGGCCTGTACGTGTCGGAGCATCCGCTCTCGTCGATCCGCGACCAGCTGCGCCGCAAGACCGACACGACGATCGGCGAGCTCGAGCGGCGCCGGGACGGCGAAGTCGTCACCGTCGGCGGCATCGTCTCCGCGCTCAAGCACATGACGACGAAGCGAGGCGACTCGATGGTCTTCATGCGTGTCGACGACGTCACCGGCGGCACCGAGTGCGTCGTGTTCAGCTCGACGTACGAGAAGGCACGTGAGCTCTGCACCGTCGACCGCATCCTCGTCGTCAAGGGCCGCGTCGATCACAAGGAAGGCGAGACGAAGCTGATCGCGCTCGAGCTCTCGGCGTTCGAGGCAGTGGCCGAGAAGCGCGAGGTACGGTTGAAGCTCGACGCGACCAAGACGCGCGCCGGCCTGATCCAGGAGCTGCGCAGCCTGATCCAGGATTTCCCGGGCGAATCGCCCGTCTACGTCGACTGCATGACCTCGGTCGGGCCCAAGACGTACGCCTTCGGGCCGCAGTTCCGCGTCTCGCCCGCGCCCGACTTCTACGCCGAGGTGAAAATGCTCCTCGGCGAGGGCGCCGTCGCATAGAGCGTAAGAAATGCGTTAAATCGGGGGCTGCGCGACATAACCCTCAACCGATACGTTCGTTTTACCGAATGAGGAACTAGAAGATGTCCACCACTGAAGTCAACGTCCACAGCGAACTCGACCAGGTCGAGCATTGGCGGGCCCAGGAGCTGATCCGGGCCGGCTACCCGGCCGAGTCGGCCGCGAAGCTGGCTGCGCGCCACGACATCGACCTACATTACGCGGTCGAGCTCCTTTCCAGCGGCTGCCCGGCCGATCTGGCGCTGCAGATTCTCCTGTAGGGACAGTGCGTCAGCGCCGTTGCGTGCCTGACACCTTTCGAGTCAAGTGTCTGGCACGTGTTGATCTAAAGTCCCGCCCGTGATCGCCTACATCCCCTCGCCGCACAGCGGCTCGGTCTCGCTCGGGCCGCTCACGATCCACATGTACGGGCTCACGCTGCTCGTCGCGATCCTCGCATGCATCTGGCTCACCGGCCGCCGTTGGCGAGCGCAGGGCGGCGACTGGGACCTGATCTGGCGCATCGCCGTGTGGGGCGTCGCGTTCGGTGTCGTCGGCGCGCGCGCCTACCACGACATCACGTCGTGGAACGAAGTGCCGAGCCCGAAGTGGAAGGGGATCTTCGAGGTGTGGCAGGGCGGCCTCGGTGTGTGGGGCGGCATCCTCCTCGGCACGATCGCCGGCGCGATCATCGTGCGGCGTGCGGGCTACAGCGCGCGCGTGATGCTCGACTGCGCGGCACCAGGCCTGTTGCTGGCACAGGGAATCGGCCGCATCGGCAACTGGTGGAACCAGGAGCTGTACGGCAAGCCGACCACACTGCCGTGGGGGCTGAAGATCGATCTCGCACACCGCGTCGGCTCGGCGGCCACGTATCACCCGACCTTCCTGTACGAGCTGATCTGGGACGTCATCGGCGTGCTGTTGCTGCTGTGGGTCGACCGCCGCTTCCGGATCAAGCCGCCCGCGCTGTTCGCGTTGTACGTCGTCTGGTACACGTTCGGCCGCTTCTTCGAGGAGCTGCTGCGCGTCGATCCGTCGCACCATTTCGCAGGCCTTCGACTGAACGCCTGGGTGTCGATCGTCGTGTTCGTGGCATCCGCCGCGTTCTTCATCTGGTGGCAGTTCTTCCACCGCGACGAGCCGCGCGAGAAGGCCAAGCCGCGGCGCAATATCCCCGAGGGGCCGAAGATGGCGATCCCTCGTAGCCGCGTCCGGTAGCGCCGATACGCTCCGGGCCATGCCGGTGGCCGTCCGTGAGCTGGAGCTGGACCTCGACGCGTTCGAGGGCCCGTTCGACCTGTTGCTGTCGCTCGTGCTCCGCGAGGAGCTGGAGCTGCGCGACGTCGAGCTCGCGGACATCATCATCTCGTTCGTCGAGCACCTCGAGGCGAAGGGCGAGTTGGATCTCGACGCGTGCGGCGAGTTCCTGATCCTGATCGCCGCGCTGCTCGAGCTGAAGGCGCGTGCGATGTTCCCGGAGGAGGAGGCAGAGCTTGCCGAGCTCGAGCCGGAAGAGGCGGCCGAGGAGCTCGCGCGCCGGCTCGCCGAGTACCGGCGCGCCAAGGAGGCGGCCGAGTTCCTGCAGGAGCGGTTGCGCGAACGGCGTGACATGTTCTTCCGCCTCGGGCCGGCGCCCCTGCAGCCGCAGCCGGAGCGCAAGCTCGCGCCGCAGGAGCCCGAGAAGCTCGCGGCAGCACTCCGTGCGCTCGCCGTCGAGCCGCCGACGCCGTCGACCGCGCATATGGCGCTGCGGTTCCCGCCGGTCGCGCAGTTTGTCGAGCGCTGGCGCGCGCTGCTGCGCCGCAGGACGCGCTTCGACTTCGACCAGGAAGTCGCCGGCCTGTCCCGCGTCGAGGTCGCCGTGGCGTTCCTCGCGCTGCTCGAATTGCGCAAGCAGAACGAGGTCGCAATCTCCCAGGCGGCCCCGTTCGCACCCATAAGGATTTCCCGTTCCGAGGACGAAAGGAGCCTTTCGTGGTCAGTACGCTCCGCCTGATTCCCAACATTTCGACGCCCGCCGACGAGCTGTCGCGTACGCTCGAGGCTCTGCTCGTGGTCGCCGCCCAGCCCCTGTCGATCGAGGACATGGCGACTGCGGCCGAGGCCGACGCGGCGGAGGTCGAGGCCGCGATCGAGATCCTCCGTGAGCGGTTCTCGGAAGAGCGGAGCGGCATCGTCCTCGAGCACGTCGCCGGTGGGTTCGCCTTCCGCGCTGCGGCCGCGGCT
>DASZBP010000090.1:0-1799 GCA_035943915.1 Gaiellaceae bacterium
CTTCTTCACCTATGTCCCGGCAAACGGGCTTTCGTCGCTCTTCTTCGACCGCTACGTGCTGCCGCCGCTGCCGCTGTTCCTGTTTCTGATCGCAGTCGGCGCATCGGGGATCGCGTCACTCGCGGGGCGGCTCTGGCCGGCCGCGCTCACGGCGCTCGTGGCCGGCGCGATCGCCGTACAGGTCACAACCGTTCAGCGTCACAACCACCACCTCGCGAAGCTGCAGCTGAACCACGTGACCGAGGTCGTGCGCGCCGAGTCGAGCGACGCGGTGCTCTTCGGCTCGGCGGGGACGATGGACACAACCGGGTTCCTCGGCGCGCTCAACTTCGGTCGCGGGCCGAACCTGCTCGACCGCTACCTCGCGATGCGCATCCCGTCTCTGCAGCTCGTCAACGACGACACGTGCGTTCCCGTCGTCGCGTACCTGCGCGGGCCGCAGCGCGCGCGGCACGGGCTGTTCCTCTTCTACGCGAACAATCCCGACGCGCAGGCGGCGGCGAGCTCGGCATTCGCGGGGATCGACGGCGTGCGTGTGACGAGTCCCGCGAGCCGGTACTACCTCGTACGCACGACGAATGCGATGGCGCCGCGCGCGCTCGTCGTGCTGGCGCTGCAGATCCGCCGGGCGTGGGCTTCCGCCGAGCCGACGAACCCGCGCGCCGGCGATCTCGTGGCCTCCGACAGGCAAGCGCTCGCCGCTCCGGGTGCATGCGTACCGCGCGGCCCGCTCGGCGACCCTGACATCTCGCCGAACTTCCCGGAGATAGTCACCTAGGCGGCGACGTAGCCGAGCTCGCGCAGCAGCGCGCCGGCTTCGCGCTCGACGTCCCGCACCTGGGCCGGCGTCAGGTCGCGCTGCCAGCGGCCGACCGACTCGTCGTGCGCCTTCGCGAACGCGGCCGCGAGCGGCGCAGGGTCGGCCTCGAGCACAGGCGCGACGGTCTCCGCGGCCCCCTCCGGGTCGGCGGTGAGGTGCTCATACCGCAACTCGATCGTGCGCTCGCCGACGACACGCACCGCCTCGACGTACCGGCGCCACGCCCAGGCGCACCGTGTCGCCTCGGATGCCTCGAGGAACTCCTCGCGGCGGTCGTCCTCGACCCAGAACCTCGCGTGGCTGCCGTATGCACGGCCCGCGTCGTCCCTGCCGTGGCGGTCGGCGCTCAACCAGCCGCGTTCCAGCAGCGAGCAGACGACATCGCGCCCGTCCCGGAGCATGTGCAGGGCGCGCGCGTCCGGGTACGCGGCGAGCACGCTGCCGAGGACGAAGCTGGTCTCGGGCGTCTGCTCGATCGCGCCGCGGCCCGCGGCGAGTGACAGCCAGCGAACCGCTTCGATCGCGCGCGTGATCCTCCGCTCGCGCTGCTCCTCCGGCAACTCGAGCAGCTCGGGGATCTGGCGCTTGAGCGCCGCCACCTCGCCGAGGTCGACCGAGCCCGTGCCCTCCGCGAGCGCGCCCGCGATGAAGGTCGTCCCGGAGCGAGGCGAGCCGACGACGAAGGTCAGCGGGCCGCGTGCGAGCGGCCTCGAAGCACGCTGGCGCTGGCGCAGGACATGCGCCGTGCTCTTGCCGATCAACGACAAGTTGATGACGGCCTCTCGGGCCGCCCGGATGAGCTCGCCTGCCTCGTGCATTTCCCTGGGCGCGGGACGTAGCCCGCCGCCCGGAACTCAATCAAGAAACTCTATGAGAAACCTATGAGAACCGTCCGAGCTACTTTTCCCCGGTGGCATTCGCCGGCCTGGTCGTGCTCGGGTACCTGCTCGGGTCGTGCCCCTGGGGGTACTGGCTCGTG
>DASZBP010000091.1:0-3328 GCA_035943915.1 Gaiellaceae bacterium
ATCCCGAACTGCAGGCTCAGACCGACCGATGCGATGGAGAGCACCGACGCGGTGACGATGCCGAATCCGACCGACAGCCAGAAGAGCTGCATTAGCGGTCCTTCCAGTCGAGCTCGCGTGTTGTGTGCGCAGATGCCATCGTTGGCTCGACGAGGTCGAGGTGGCGGGCATGATCAGCGCGGCGAGGCGACCTGTCGAGGTTGCGCCGCTAAGCCGTACTAAGGGACAGTTAGCAGGACTTTCCGAGACTTTCCGCGCGTGAACGATTCAAGTGGCCCGGGATACGATGTGCTCCTCGTGTTCTCGGCCACAAACCGGCTTCCGTCCCGGAGGCTGTCGACTCAGATTCTCGTCCTACAGCTCGGGATCATCGTGATCGTCGTCGCGGCGAGCTTCGTGATCGCGTTCCTGCGTGCCCGGCACAACCTCGACCGGCAGGCGGGCCAAAAGTCGCTCGCGATCGCGCAGGTGGTCGCAGCGACGCCGGACATCGTCAACGCCTTCTCCGCACCGCATCCGGCCAGGGCGATCGACCCGATCGCAGAGCGCATGCGCCGCGCGACGGGCGCGGCGTTCATCGTGATCGCGAACCGACAGGGAATTCGGTACTCGCACCCTGACCCGGCGGAGATCGGCAAGTCGCTCCTTCACGATCCTGGCGAGCCCGTCACCGCGGTGCTCGCCGGCCAGACGCAGGTGGGCGTGCAGACCGGCTCCCTCGGACGCTCGGTGCGAGCCAAGGTGCCCTTGCGCGACGCGAAGGGCCGGATCGTCGGGCTCGTGTCGGTCGGCGTCCTCGAAACGGCGGTCGGCGAGGAGCTCGTCGACGCATTGCCCAGTCTGTTGATCCCTCTTCTCGCGGTGCTGTTGGTCGGCACGCTCGCGGTGTTGTTGCTCGGACGCCGCGTGCGCCGCCAGACGTTCGGTTTGGATGCCGGCGAGATAGCCACGCTCGTCGAGCAGCGCGAGGCGATGCTCCACGCCGTTCGCGAAGGGGCGATCACCGTCGACGCACACGGGCAGGTGACGCTCCTCAACGACGAAGCGAAGCGGCTGCTCGAGCTCGACGACTCCGCGCTTGGGCATCAACTGGCGGAGATCGTTCCCGACGGCCGCATACGCGAGGTGCTGACCGGTCAGGTCGAGGGCGCCGACCAGGTGATCCTCGCCGGTGATCGCGTGCTCGTCGCCAACCGCATGCCGGTCGAGGTGCGCGGCCGCCCGATCGGCGCAGTTGTCACGCTTCGCGACCGTACCGAGCTCAACGCGCTCGTCGGCGAGCTGAACGAGGCGCGCGACCTCGCAGACGCCCTTCGCGCACAAGAACACGATTTTCAGCATCGCCTGCACGTGATCAGCGGTCTGATCGAGCTCGGGCGTCACGACGATGCGGTTCAGGAGATCAATCGCGCCTCGAGCCTGCATCAGGAGCTCGCGGGCTCACTCGTCGACGGGAGCAGCGACCCGACGCTTGCAGCGCTCCTGCTGGGCAAGGCATCCGTCGCGAGCGAGCGCGGCGTCAAGCTCCATATCTCCGCATTCCAGGACGTGTCGGACAGCCTCGCCGACGTGCAAGCGCTCGCGGCGATGCTCGGCAACCTGATCGACAACGCAATCGATTCTGCGGCACATGCAGGCGCCGGGGGCCATGTCGACATCTCGCTCGTCGTCGAGAACGGCGAGCTGATCATCAGAGTGCACGACTCGGGCGCAGGAGTGAGCCCCGCGTTGAGCGAGGAGATCTTTCGCGACGGATATACGACCAAGGTCGCGCGCCAGGGCGGTAGGCGCCGGGGGCTCGGCCTCGCGCTGGTCAGCCAGGAGGTGAGGCGGCGTGGCGGGCGGATCACCGTCGACAACATCGACGGTGCGCTCTTCACCGTCGCGATCCCTCTCCGCTCGAGCGATGTCGACCTGGCGGCGAGCTCATCGTGATCCGCACCCTCGTCGTCGACGACGACTTCATGGCGGCGTCCGTCCACCGAGAATTCACGGAGCGCGTTCCTGGCTTCGAGGTCGTCGGCGAGGCGACGACCGGCGTCGACGCGCTCCGCTCGATCGAGGCGCTGCGGCCGGATCTCGTGCTGCTCGACGTCTACCTGCCGGACCTGAGCGGCATCGAGGTGCTCCGGCGGCTGCGCTCGAGCGCGCATGCGCATCCGGATGTGATCGCAATCACCTCCGCCAAGGACGTCAACGTGCTGCGCGAGGCGATGCACCTCGGGGTTGTGCACTACATCGTGAAGCCGTTCACGTTCACGATGTTGAAGGAGCGGCTCGAGACGTATGCGAGCCTCAAGACGCAGCTTGACCACCTGCAGGAGGCCGAGCAGCCGGAGATCGACAGGCTCTACCAGCTGCTGCGCACACGCAACATCCACGATCCGCTTCCGAAAGGCATCTCGGCGCCGACGCTTGCGCATGTCGTCGACATCCTCAGAGATTCCGGCGCGGGCCTATCGTCGGCCGAGCTTGCGGCGCGCGCCAACCTCAGCCAGGGGATCGCGCGCCGCTATCTTCGCTTCCTCGCGGATTCGGGAACCGTGAACCTGAGCCTGCGCTACGCGGCAGCCGGGCGCCCCGAGCACATCTATCGTTGGGCCGCCCAGACAAGCCAGGACAGGGTCTCACCCGCGTAGAGGCGTCACGTCGCAGCGGCAAGCACGCCGGCGGCAAGCAGCTCCGCGATGTCATCCGCGCTGTATCCGAGCGACTCGGCAACTTCCGCTGTGTGCTCGCCAAGACGCGGCGGGTCACGGCGTCCGAGCAGACGCCGGCCGTCGAGCTCGACCGGCAATGCGGGCAGCCAGGCGGCGCTTCCGTCCTCGAGCGTGATGTCGACCCGGGCCTCGGGCTGCGCGAGTTGCGGGTCGTCAAAGAGCTCGTGCGGCGCGCGGATCGGGCCGAACCCGACTCCGACGGCTTCGCAGATCTCGCAGATCTCGTCGAGCGTGTGCCGGCTCAAGGCCGACGCGAGCTGAGGAATCAGCCAGTCGCGCGCCTCCACACGAAGATGATTCGAAGCAAGCGACTCCATCTCTCCGAGCTCGGGCAACCCGAACGCTGCGCAGAACGTGCGCCACTGCGTGTCGGTCACGACGGCGAGAAAGACGCGATCGCCGTCGCTGGTCTCGAAGATGTCGTACACGCCCCAGCCCGGCTCGCGCAAGGGCATCGGCCGAGGCTCCACGCCGCTGATCGCGAAGCGGGCCATGTGCTGTGCGACGAGGAACGCGCAGTTCTCGAACAGGCCAGCCTTGACGAGCTTCCCGCGTCCCGTTCGCTCCCGCTCGTACAGCGCGGAGACGATGGCTGCCACTGCGAATAC
>DASZBP010000092.1:0-2002 GCA_035943915.1 Gaiellaceae bacterium
GCGGGGATCAGGTTCCGCCGGCGCAGCTCCACGGGATCGATCGACAGCCGCGCCGCGACCAGATCGAGCATGCGCTCGCGCGCGAACGTCGCCTCGACCTCGCCCGGCCCGCGGAACGTCCCGAGCGGCGTCTTGTTCGTGAGCACGCCGACCGCGCGAACGGCGAACGCCTGCCATCGATACGGGCCGTGCATCGAGATCGCGCAGAGCATCGGCGGGACGATCCCGTTCGTGCGCAGGTATCCGCCCATGTTGCAGAGGTTCCGTGCGCGGAACGCGAGCAGCCGGCCCTCGGCGTCGGCCGCAACCTCGAGGTCGATCGTCTGCTCGCGCGAATGGTTGAGCGCGATCAGCGACTCCGCGCGGTCCTCGATCCACTTCACGGGCTTTCCGACCTGCATCGCGGCCCACGGGATCAGGTAGTCCTCGGGGTAGAGCTCGCCGCGCGCGCCGAACGCGCCGCCGACGTCCGGCTCGATGAAGCGCACCCGGTCGGGTGCGAGCCCGAGCACGCGCGCGACCTCGTTGCGGTTGAAGTGCTTCACCTTGGCGGGTCCCCAGACGGTGAGGCGGCCGTCGTCGCCGACCTCGGCGACCAGGCCGCGCGGCTCGAGCGGCGTTGCGTTGTGGCGGTGCTCGTGGAAACGCTCGGACACGACGACGTCCGCGGCCGCGAAGAGCGCGTCGACATCGCCGTCGCCGATCTCCCAGTCCACCGTGACGTTCGTCCCGCCGTCGAAGAGCAGGGTCTCCCCGGCGAGAGCGTCCTCGCCGTCGAGGACGGGGTCGAGCTCCTCGATGTCGACGTACACCAGCTCGGCGGCCGACTCGGCGGTCGACGGGTCGGTGGCGATCACGATCGCGACCGGCTCACCGACGTAGCGCACACGGTCGCCGGCGATGATCGGCTGCAGCCCGAAGAGCGGGACCGGCGACTCCTCGCCTGCCTCCATGCGCAGCGGGATTCGCGTGCCGGCCAGAGCCGGTGCATCCGCCGCGGAGAACGCGCCGACGACCCCCGGGTACGCGCGTGCTTCGCTGAGATCGACCTCGAGGATCGTGCCGTGAGCGACCGGGCTCCGGACGATGCGCGCCCAGAGCTGCCCTGGTCGGCTGACGTCGGCGACGTACTCGCCGGCGCCCGTGATCAGGCGCAGGTCTTCGGTGCGCGTGAAGCTGCTGCCGACGGCGGTCATTGCGCTGCCATCACTTGCTGCGCGGAGAGGACGGCCGCTAGGATCGGCTTGTACCCGGTGCAGCGGCAGAGGTTCGCGGAGAGCAGCTCCCGGATCCGCTCTGGTGTAGCCCCCGGCTCGCGCTCGAGGATCCCGACGGCGAGCATCTCGAAGCCGGGCGTGCAGAAGCCGCACTGCAGCGCGTGGTGCTCGCTGAACGCCTGCTGGACGGGGTGGAGGGTGTCGGCGTCCGGTGCGAGCCCCTCGATCGTCCGCACCTCGTGGCCCTCGGCCTGCGCGGCGAGGACGATGCAGGAGCGGACGGGCTCGCCGTCCAGCAGCACAGTGCACGCACCACAGACACCGTGCTCGCAGCCGAGGTGCAGCCCGGTCAGCCCGGCGTCGTGCAGGGCGTCGGCGAGCGTCGCATGGGGCGGGGCAGCGAGCGTCGTGTCCTGGCCATTGATCCTGATCGCCACGGTTTGCAACCTACACTGGTCACGTGCAGACGACCATGGACGTCTCGAACCCCGTCGCCGCCGAGCTTGCCGGTATCTCCGGCGGCGTTCTCGACGCGCTCAAGGAGCAGCTCGAGTGCACGATTCGCTTGCGCGGAAACCAGCTGACGCTCGAGGGCGACGAGGCGCACGTCGCGAACGCGCGCGCCGTCATCGACGAGCTCGTCGAGCTGGTCGAGAGCGGGGTGGAGATCGGATCGCACACCGTCGACGCCATCCTCGGGACGCTCGAAGCGGGGCAGGACGTCCGCGCCGTCTTCGAAGCGGTCGTGTGGCGCCACCGTGGCAAGAAGATCGCACCGAAGACGG
>DASZBP010000093.1:0-34206 GCA_035943915.1 Gaiellaceae bacterium
CGAACTAGTCTAGGTTCGATGGATCCTCTCCTCGTCCGCGCGGCGCGCCGCGAGCCGCTCGACCGCACGCCCGTGTGGTTCATGCGCCAGGCCGGCCGGTCGCTGCCGGAGTACCGCGCGATCCGCGAGCAGCACTCGTTCTGGGAGGTCGCGCACACGCCGGAGCTGTGCGCCGAGGTGACGCTGCAGCCGGTGCGCCGGCACGACGTCGACGCGGCCGTGATGTTCGCCGACATCATGACGCCGGTTCTTGCGCTGGGCGTCGACGTCGAGCTGCGCGAGGGTGTCGGCCCCGTCATCGACGCACCGGTCCGCACGGCGGCGGACGTCGACCGCCTTCGGCTCGATCCCGCGGGATTCGCGCCGCTGGCCGACGCGATCCGGATCGTTCGCGGCGAGCTGCCGGGAGAGAAGGCGGTGATCGGCTTCTGCGGCGGCCCGTTCACCGTCGCCGGCTATCTCGTCGAGGGAAGGCCGTCGCGCGAGTACGCAACGGTGAAGAAGCTGATGTACGACGCGCCCGATGTGTGGCGCGCGTTGATGAAGACGCTCGCCGACTGCTTCTCCGCGTACGTGGTCGAGCAGGTGCGCGCCGGCGCGGACGTCATCCAGCTCTTCGACTCGTGGGTTGGTGTGCTCTCGCCCGCGGACTACGAGGAGTTCGTCGCGCCCTGGTCGGCGCGGATCCTCGCCGCGGTCGACGTGCCGACGTTCCACTTCGGCACCGGCACGTCGACGCTGCTCGAGGCGATGGCGCGTGCCGGCGGCGACGTGATCGGGCTCGACTGGCGCATTCCCCTCGACGACGGCTGGGCGCGGGTCGGTGACCGCGGCGTGCAGGGCAACCTCGACCCGGCGCTGCTGCTCGGCCCGTGGGAGCGCGTCGAAGCGAGCGCGCGCGACGTGCTTGCGCGCGCAGCCCGTCGGCCGGGCCACATCTTCAACCTAGGCCATGGCGTGCTGCCGGGCACCGACCCCGACGTCCTCACGCGTCTCGCCGCGTTCGTGCGGGGTCAGGCACGTGCCTGACCCCATCGCCCCTCGAAAAACGTGTCGAAATCCCTGCTCAGCGGGATTTCTGCTCTGACCCCACGCCGTCGCTCGGAGGCGGCTCCCGGGGTCAGGCACGTGCCTGACCCCCTAGTCGCGGCCGTTCGCGAGATCGATCAGGCGGCCTAGGACGCGCGCGCCGTCCTTGCGGAGGCCGTCGTGCTCGTACTCGCTCGTGATCCACGCGCGCATGCCCTTGATGCGTAAGGCTGTCTCCTCGGAGAACGTGCGCGGCACGTACATGTCGTGCACCCAGATCGCCGCCGCGCAACGCACGTCGTTCGCCGCGAGCACGTCCGCGTCGTAGAGCGCCGGCCACTCACGCTGCGCGAGCAGCTCGGCCGCTTCCTTCAACGGCTCCAGCGCGCCGTAGTCGTCGAACACCCATGGGTGGAGCATCTCGCCCCAGAAGAGCGTCGGGTCGTTGCGGAAGTCGTCGGGCATGACGCGGTCTGCCGCCCACGCTGTGACGCACCCGTCGGCGTAACACGCCTCGTGCACGATCGCGTACAGCGGATTGCGGATGAATCCCGCTGGGTCGTTCGCGGCATCGAGGAAGCCTGGTGAGCCGAGCGGACGCTCGACGGCGTAGTGCAGATGCTCCGCGCCATAGCTCATGCCGAGCACGTCACCGAGATGTCGGAACCTGCGCATCGTCAGGCGATCGCCCGACGGCAGCCGCACGTCGTTCGACTCGACGTACTCGACGATCCGGCGCACGCGGTCGCGGTCCTCCGGGTAACGCGCGTAGTACTGCTCGATCCGGTCGCGCAGGATCCCGTACGTCGCCGCGTACACCTCCTCCGTCGGGCGGCCGAGCGGCGGCAGGCCTGCGGTGATGAACGCCTCGAGCAACCCCTCCGGTGCCTGCGAGAGGTAGTTGGTGACGCAGAAGCCACCGAAGCTCTGGCCGACGATGCTCCAGCGCTCGGCGCCGAAGTGCTGCCTGAACGCCTCCGCGTCGCGCACGATCGCGTCCGCGCGGTGATGCGCGAGGTACTCCGCCTGCTCCTGCGGCGACATGCCGGGCAGCGAGCCGACGGGCGTCGAGCGGCCGGTGCCGCGCTGGTCGAGCAGGACGAGCTTGTAGTCCTTGAGCGCGCGCTCGACGAACCCGGATACCGGCGTGTCCGGCCGCGGCGCCTCGGACCCGGGTCCGCCCTGGAAGAAGCAGAGGTACGGCCGGTCGCCGTCGTCGTCCGCCTCGACAACGCGCGCGAAGACCGTGATCTTCCTGCCGGCCGGGTCGGCGTGGTCGAGCGGCACCTCGAGCTCGTGCTCCGTGAGCACGACGCCGTTGATGCGGCGCGAAGTCGGCATGTCGGTACCGTCTCACATGTGAGCAAGATCGCCGTCGTCCTGATGGCTTACGGATCGCCGGAGCGCATCGCCGACGTGCCGGCCTACTACGCGGACATCCGCGGCGGGCGCCCGATCGCGCCCGAGAACCTCGAGGATCTCGTCGACCGCTACCGGCGGCTCGGCATCGAGGAATCGAACCCGCTCAACGCGATCACCGAGGCGACGCGCGCGGCGCTCGAGCGTGAGCTCGGGCTGCCCGTCTTCACCGGCATGAAGCACTGGACACCGCGCATCGCCGACGCGGTCGAGAGCGTGCTCGCGACGGGAGCCACGCGCATCGTCGGCCTCGTCCTCGCGCCGCACTACAGCCGGATGTCGATCGCCGGCTACCGCGCGCAGCTCGAGGAGGCCGTCGGTGATCGCGCGGAGATCTCGTTCGTCGAGAGCTGGCACGACGAGCCCGGGTTCATCGAGCTGCTCGCCGAGCGCGTGCGCGGGACCGACGCGCACGTCGTGTTCACGGCGCACTCGCTGCCCGCACGGATCATCGGCGAAGGCGATCCGTACAAGGACCAGCTGCTGGAGACGGCGCGTCTCGTGGCGGACGCCGCAGGTATCGACCAGTGGACGTTCTCGTTCCAGAGCGAGTCGCCCACCGGCGAGCCGTGGCTCGGGCCGGACATCCTCGACCACCTCGAAGCGCTCCACGCCCAGGGCGTCGGGCACGTGCTCGTGTGTCCCGTCGGGTTCGTGTCCGATCATCTCGAGATTCGCTGGGACATCGACAACGAGGCGCAGGACAAGGCACGCGAGCTCGGTATGCGGCTCGAGCGAATCGAGATGCTGAACGACGATCCGCGCTTCGTGTCAACGCTGGCGACGATCGCGCGCGCATGAGCGTCGAGCTGCGGCCGATCGGCGACGCCGAGTACGCGGACTGGCGCGCACGTGTGGAGGCGGACTACGCGCAGGACATGATCGACGCGGGTGTCGATGCCGAGGAGGCTCGCAAGAAAGCCGAGCGCGACTTTCCGGCGCTGCTCCCGGACGGAGCCGCAACGGAGGGTCAGGATCTCTACTCCGTCGTGGACGACGGCGAGTCGGTGGGCGTCCTCTGGCTCTGCGAGCGCGATCTCGACGGCGGGCGCGGGTTGTTCGTCTACGACGTGCGCATCGACGCCGAGCGGCGCGGCCACGGCTACGGCCGCGCAGCGATGGAGCTTGCGGAGGCGGAGGCGAAGCGCCGCGGCCTTTCGCGTGTGGCGCTCAACGTGTTCGGCGGCAACGACGTCGCGCGAAACCTTTACCGCTCGCTCGGATACACCGAAACGGCGATCTTCATGATGAAGGTCGTATGACTCCCGGCCGCATCGTCGTCGACCGCGTGTCGCGGCGCTTCCGCGTCTACCCCAAGGCCCAACGGACGCTGAAGGACGCGTTCGTGTCGTTCGGCCGCGCGCAGGCGAGCGACGTGTGGGCGCTGCGCGACGTGTCGCTGGAGATCGAGCCCGGTGCGGCCGTCGGCCTCGTCGGCCGGAACGGCTCGGGTAAGTCGACACTGCTTCGCATCGTCTCCGGGATCATCAAGCCCACGTCCGGGCACATCGACGTCGGCGGCCGCGTCGCGTCACTGCTCGAGCTCGGCGCCGGCTTCCACCCCGATTTCACCGGCCGCGAGAACGTCTATCTCAACGGCTCGATTCACGGCCTGTCGCGCGCACGCGTGCGCGAGCTGATGGACGAGATCGTCGCGTTCGCGGAGCTCGAGAAGTTCATCGATCTGCCGGTGCGCACGTACTCGTCGGGGATGTACATGCGGCTCGGCTTTGCCGTCGCCGCGCACATCCAGTCGGATGTGCTGCTGCTCGACGAGGTGTTCGCAGTTGGCGACGAGCAGTTCCAGCGCAAGTGCTTCGGCAAGGTCGCCGAGTTCAAAGGGCGCGGCGGGACGATCGTGTTCGTCTCGCACGATGCGCAGGCGGTCGAGCGCCTCTGCGACCGCGCGGTGCTCCTGCGTCAGGGCGAGGTGGCGTTCGACGGCGAGACGCGCGAGGCGATCGCCGAGTACCGGCGTCTGCTCGGCGCCGACCAGCATCCGGACGAGCTCACCGTGGGCCTGAGCGAGTGGGGGAGCGGCGAAGCGCGCATCGAGTCCGCAGAGCTGCTCGACGCCGACGGCGAGACGCGCGTGCAGTTCGCCGCGGGGGAGCGCGCAACCGTCCGGCTCGTCGTGTCGGCGCAGGAGGGAGTCACTGCGCCGCACGTGTCGCTCGAGGTGCGCGACGAGGGCGGCGTCGTCCTCGGCAGCGCGACGCAGGACACCGCGGCCCTCGGCTGGGAGCCGGGAGCGGGCCTGCGCGAGGTGCGATTCGACCTCGACCGGCTGCCGCTCGCAGACGGGCGATTCCGTCTCCGGCTTGCGCTGGTCGATGCGGCGCACGGCCGGCTGCTGCACAGCCTCGAGGATGCAGTGCGGTTCTTCGTCTTTCCCGTGGGCGCCGAGAGCGGCGCCGTCCTGCTCGACGGCCGCTGGTCGTTGCAGGAGATCGGGGCGGGCGAGCCAATCCGTCGCGGGTGAGCTTCCGCACCTGCCCGGACTGGCCGGCGCTGATGGAGATCGCGCCGGAGCTGCAGTTCCGCCACCACACGCTCGCCGAGATGCAGCTGCCGCACGATGTCTTCATGCGCATCGAGGGCATCGCGCTCGACGAGGTCGTCGTGTGCTGCGACGTGAACGCGCACGTCTACAACCCCGCGCACACCGATCCGCGCGTCGTGGAGGCGTTGCAGGGAACGTTCTGGATCGACGTGCGCGAGCTCGGCGCACCGCCCGCCGCCGCCTAGCGCCGCTTCCAGCCGAGCAGCTCGTCGAGCCCGCGCGTGTTCAGCACGTCGCCGGCGGTCGCCCATCCCCGGCGCGCGGTGGCGACCGAGAGCTGCATGTTCGCGAGCCCGCGCACCGAATGCGCGTCGGTGGAGCAGGTGATGCGCACGCCGGCTTCGATTGCCTGGCGCACGAGCTCGCTGCTCAGGTCGATCCGGTCCGGCAGACCGTTCGTCTCGACCGCGGTTCCCGTCTCGACGCACGCTGCGAACACCGCCTCGAGATCGACGGCGTTCGGCGGACGGTGGTTGAGGATGCGTCCCTGCGGATGGCTGATCGACCGCACTGCCGGATGCTCGACGGCGGCGAGCGTGCGCTTCGTCAGCTGGTCGCGCGACTGGCGCTGGCCTGCGTGCACGGATGCCTGCACCCAGTCGAGCTCCAGCAGCACGTCGTCGGGAAGATCGAGCGTGCCGTCCGCGAGGATGTCGCACTCGATGCCGCGCAGCACGCGGAACGGCGCGAGCTGCTCGTTCGCGCGCGCGATCTCCTCGCCCTGCCGGCGGACGTCGTCGGCGTCGAGCCCGGGGACGACGCGCACGTTGCGCGTGTGGTCGCAGATCGCGACGTACTCGTAGCCGAGCTCGCGCGCCGCCTCCGCCATCTCGAGCACGCTCGCCTTCCCGTCCGACCACGTCGAGTGCACATGCACATCGCCGCGGACCTGCGCAAGCTCGACGAGCGCGGGCGGCTCGCCGCGGAACGGCTGCTCGCGCAGCTCCGGCGGCAGGTACGGCAGCCCGAGCGCCGTGTACAGGCCGGCTTCGTCCGCGGCCGCAGGCAGGTCGCCCAGCGCGCCGACGTACTCCGCGCTCCCCGTCGCGCGCATCAGCTCCGTCCCGAACCGGTCGGGAGATGCCACGACGAGCTCGACCGGCACGCCTTCGATCGTCACGCCGACCGCGCGGTCGTCGCTGCGCTCGACGACCGACACGATCTCCGGCAACGCCGCGAAGCGGTCGAGCACCGGCGCGGCCTCGGTCGCTGCGACGACGACGGCGAGCTGCTCTGACGAGTCGTGCCAGCGCCGCGGGTCACCGGCGACCTCTCCGCCGAGCGGCCGCGCGACCGCGTCCGCGAGCGCCCACGCGCGGTTGAGCGTCAGCGCACGCCGCGGCACGGGCCGTGGGCGCGCGAGCGCGGCGCGGATCTTCGCCTCCGTCGACGGGCCGATACCCGGCGCCTCGCGCAGCCGGCCCGCTTCGGCCGCCTCGCGCAGTTCCGCCGCGCTGCGAATCCCGAGCACCTTTCCCAGCTCGACCATCCGCTGTGGCCCGAGCCCGACCAGCCGCCCCAGGCCGACCAGCTCCGGCTGCACCTCGCCCTCGAGCTCGTCGATCTCGGCGATCCGCCCCGTCTCCACGAGCTCGAGCAGCCGCGTCTCGATCGCAGGGCCGATCCCGCGCAGCTCACGGACGCGTCCCGTTCGGACGAGCTCGGCGACGGGGGCAGGCGTTGCGCGGACGAGCTCGGCAGCCCGCCGGTACGCGCGCACGCTGTAGTGGCCCGCGCCGGCGAGGTCGAGCAGCGCGGCCAGCGTCTCGAGGCGGTCGGCGATGGCGGCATTGTCGAAGTCGGCTGGGGGAGGTGCCCTCACGATGTGCCTTGAGTCGCCGCGCCGCGCTGGACGTCTCCATGCTGCGTCCTCAGTCGCGGACATATGAGCCTCATATGCCCGCTCCCTGCGTCCTTGCCTGGAGCCGTCCATCGCACCCCGGCGAGAAGGAACATCGTGAGGTCACCTCCCTCCACGGCGGTAGTCTCCCCACGGATGGCGACCGTCGTCGTCCCCTTCCGCGGCACCGACCCGAAGCGCCGTCTGGATCACGTCTCCGAGGACGCCCGCCACCGCCTGGCGGACGCGATGCTCGCCGACGTGCTCGAGGCGGCTACCGCAGTCGGTCGCGTGTTCGTCGTCGCTCCCGAGGAGCCGGATCTCCCCGCGGGCGTGACGTACGTCACCGACCCGCATCGCGGGCAGGGCGCCGCCGTCCGCGCCGGGCTCGACGCAGCGCTCGCCGCCGGCGCGCACGGGCCGTACCTCGTCGTGAACGCCGACCTGCCGTGCGCGACCGCCCGCGACCTGCTCGCGCTCGCGGGCTCGGTGCCGGAAGCCGGGATCGCGCTCGCCGTCGCCGCCGACGGGACGACGAACGCGCTTGCCTTTGCCGACGAGCGCGTCTTCGAGCCGTGTTACGGCCCGGGCAGCGCCGAGCGCTTCGCAGCACTCGGCCCGTCCGCGCGCGTGGAGGCGCCGAATCTCATGGATGACGTGGACACGGTGACCGACCTGCTGCGGCTCGCACCGCGCCTCGGCACGCACAGCGGACGCGTGCTCGACGCGCTGCACGAGGAAGCGGCGTGAAGGTCACTGTCTTTTGCGGCGGCGTCGGCGGCGCACGATTCCTGCGAGGGATCGTGCACGTCGTCGAACCGGCCAATGTCGCCATCGTAGGCAACGTTGCGGACGACGTCGAGCTGCTCGGCCTGCACGTCTCGCCCGATCTGGACAGCGTCCTCTACACCCTCGCGGGCCTCTCCGACGACACGCGCGGCTGGGGACGCGCGAACGAGACGTGGAACGCGCTCGAGACGGTCGCGGAGCTCGGCGGCGATGCATGGTTCTCACTCGGCGACCGCGACCTCGGCCTGCACCTCGTGCGGACCGAGCTGCTGCGAATCGGGAAGACGCTTGCCGAGGCGACCGCGCACATCGCGCGCGCGACGGGGCTCGAAGCGGCGCTGCTTCCTGCGACGAACGACCCGCTGCGCACGTTCGTCGAGACCCCCGCCGGGACGTTCCCGTTCCAGACGTGGTTCGTCGCGCGCCGCCACGCAGACGAGGTCGATGCGGTGCATTACGCCGGCGCGCCGGATGCGCGCCCCGCCCCCGGCGTCATCGAGGCGATCGAGCAGGCGGACGTCCTGCTGCTCACGCCGAGCAACCCGTACGTCTCGATCGGGGCGATCCTCGCCGTGGAGGAGATCCGCGCCGCGCTCGAGCGCCGCACCGTTCCGTGCGTTGCCGTCAGCCCGCTGATCGGCGCGAAGGCCGTGAAGGGGCCGGCCGACCGCATGCTCCAGCGCATCGCCGGCGGGACGACGCCTGCGCACGTCGCTGCCTGTTACCCCGGGCTGATCGACGCGCTCGTGATCGACGAGGCCGATGCGCCCGCCGAGCTACCGCATACCGTGCGCACCGTGGTGACACGCACGCTCATGACCGACGTCGACGCAGCGAAGCGGCTTGCCGCTGCCGCGCTCGATGCAGCGGGAGCGCCGGCGTGAAGATCGCAGTCCTCGGCGGCACCGGAGCGTTCGGCCGAGCGCTCGCGCATCGCATCGCGGAGGCCGGCGACGACGACGTCGTGATCGGCTCGCGCGACGCAGAGCGCGCACAGGCGACGGCCGACGAGCTCGGCGGCGGACGCGTCACAGGCGCATCGAACGAGGACGCGGTGCGCGACGTCGACATCGTCGTGCTCGCCGTGCAGGCCGACAGCGCGCTCGACACCGCCCGCGCGGTCGCGCCGCATCTCGGCAAGACACCGCTGCTCTCGGTCGCGAGCCTCATCTCCGTGCAGAAGGGCGTCGGCGCATTCCCCGACCCGGACGCAGTGAGCCTCGCCGAGCGGATCCAGGCAATCGTTGACGCGCCGGTCGTGGCCGGGCTGCACTCGACGTCCGCGAAGAGCCTTGCTGCCGAGTTGCCGGACGAGGACACGTTCGTCTGCGGGGACGATGCCGTCGCGAAGGAGCTTGCGCTGGAGCTGGCTGCAAAGGTCGTCGCAGGCCGCGCACACGACGCTGGGCCGCTGGGCGCTGCCCGCGCGCTGGAAGGTCTCACGCCGCTGATCGTCAACCTGAATCGCCACTACAAGCTCCGCACCGGCATCCGCATCACCGGCCTCGACGCGTGATCTCGCTCATCCCGGTTCACGGCCTGCCGGAGATTCGCGCGGACGACGACCTCGCGGCGATGATCGCCGAGCGGATCGAGCTGCAGGACGACGACGTGGTCGTGGTCGCGCAAAAGGCGGTCTCCAAGGCCGAGGGCCGCGTCATCCGGATCGACTCGCTCGAGCCGTCCGCAAAGGCCATCGAGCTCGCGGCCGACGAGCGCGACCCGCGCGAGGTGGAGGCGGTGCTGCGCGAGGCGAAGAACATCGTGCGCGAGCGCGGGCCGCTGGTCATCGTCGAGACGCAGCACGGGTTCATCTGCGCGTCGGCCGGGATCGACCACTCGAACGCGCCGGAGCCCGGGACGCTCGTGCTCCTGCCGGTCGACCCCGATGCGAGCGCGCAGCGGATCCGCGAGGGGCTGCTCGAGCGCACCGGCAGGACCGTCGGCGTGGTCGTCACCGATTCCTTTGGCCGGCCGTTCCGGCAGGGGACGACGGACGTGGCGCTCGGCGTCGCCGGGATCCACGCGATGCTCGACCTCCGCGGCACGACCGACCGCATCGGCTACGAGCTCAGGTCGACCCGCGTGGCGGTGGCGGATGAGATCGCCTCGGCCGCCGACCTCGCCCGCGGCAAGGCCGAGGGCGTGCCCGTCGTGGTCGTGCGCGGCCTGCATCTGCAGGGCCACGGAACCGGGCAGGACATCGTGATCGAGCCCGAGCTCGACCTCTTCCGTTAACAATTTCCTGACAAGTACTGCGCCCAAGAGGTGCTCGACCCGCTAGCCTGCCGCGGTTCTCGGTTGCGCGTTTGCCCAGGCGTGCGCCAGGACGACCCCCAGTTCACACCAGACCCTTCCTTGGGCCAAGGAGGACAACTTGCGGCTTTCTCTTCTCTGCGTCTGCATCGCTGCCCCCGCGGCCGCCGTCGTGGTGAGCGTCGCGCACGCGATGCACGCGCCTGCCTCGACCATGCACGTGCGCGCGATCCGCACGTCCGTCGACCACTACCGCGAGGTTGCATGGCTCTTTCAGCGTGCCGCGCGCCAGCGGACGACGCCGACGTCGTTCTCGTACCGTCGCAGCACCGATCCCGCCTATCTCGAATGGACGCTGAAGCAGTGGCAGACGCGCGAGTACGACGCGCGTCAGCACGCCCTCGCGTCGCTCCGGCACCGGCTCGACCTGCGGCTGCCGGCGAGCCCGGGCATCCACGCTGCGCTCTCACGGCGGATCACGTTCGCCCGGCAGCTCACGGTCCAGCTGGAGAAGGTCTCGACCGGCAAGGCGGCTCCCACGCGCTCCCTCGCGAGCGCCACGAAGAAGCTCCCGGCGACCCAGCGGCTCTTCGCGTGGCAGGTCAAGGCCGCCACGATGACCCTGAAGGTGAGCCGGCACGCGACCCACCTGAGCATCGTCGCGCCCCGCTGGCTGACCGACGCCTTCACCTGCATCCATCACTACGAGGGCGCCTGGAACGCGAACAGCGGCAACGGGTACTTCGGCGGCCTGCAGATGGATCCGGGCTTCATGAGCTCCTACGGCGCCGACTACATGCGGCGCTGGGGCACGGCCGACCACTGGCCCGCGTGGGCCCAGATCGACACGGCCGTCCGGGCGTACCGTTCCGGCCGGGGGTTCGGGCCCTGGCCGAACACCTCCCGGGCTTGCGGCTTGCCGTAGCGTCGCCCAGACTCCATACCGTTCTCCTCCTCAAGGCATGGGGTTGTGCGGCCGATGACGGAACGGATGGTCCAGGCGACTACTGCGGCTAGGGGGCCTGAGCAGGCTCCCGCGACCAACGGCGGCGATCGGCCGGAGGCTCTTGTCGAGTCCTACCGGCGTCTGGCCGAGGTCTTCCACCACGTCCTCTCCGAGCAGAGCCTCGACGCGCTGCTCGAGCGGATCGCCGACACGCTCGCTGCGCTCGTCCCCTACGAGGCGCTGACGATCTACGAGGCCGACGAGGGACGCCGGATGCTGCAGCCGATGCTCGCGCGCACCGACTACCACGACGAGGTCATGCGCAACCGCCCGCGCTTCGGCGAGGGGCTCACCGGCTGGGCGGTGCAGCATCGCCGCCCGGTGTGGACGAACCGCGCGCATCTCGACCCGCGTGCGAGCACCGTCGCCGGAACGCCGAACGAGCCTGAGGCGATGATTGTCGTGCCGCTGATCGCGCGCGGCACGCTGAAAGGCGCGCTCAACATCTACCGCATCGGTGAGGAGGCGGCGTTCTACGAGCACGAGTTCGAGCTCGCGAAGTACCTCGGCGACGCAGCCGCGCTCGCGATCGACAACGCACAGGTGCGCGCTCGGCTCGAGCACCTCGCGCAGACCGACTCGCTCACCGGCCTCTACAACCACCGCTTCTTCCACGAACGGTTGCGCGCCGAGCTGACGCGCGCGTCGCGCCAGCACGACGCGGTTGCGGTGCTGATGTTCGACCTCGACGACTTCAAGCGCGTGAACGACGTCTACGGCCATGGCGCCGGCGACCAGCTGCTGATCCAGATCGCGCGCCTTGCGAAGGAGACGGTGCGCGCGTCCGACGTCGTGTGTCGCATCGGCGGCGAGGAGTTCGGCGTGATCATGCCGTCGTGCGATGCCGGTGACGCGCTCGGCCTTGCATCGCGGTTGATCGAGCGCCTGCGCGGGCTCGAGCTCGAGCCGATGGGGCGCATGACACTGTCGATCGGCGTGTCGCAGGGACCGCAGCACGCGATGAACCCGCGCGAGCTGATCGCGTGCGCCGAAGCGGCGATGATGACGGCGAAGGCGCGCGGCAAGAACCAGGTCGTCCTCTACGACGACGACGGCGCCACCGAGCGCCCCGCGATGAACGCGACGACGGCCGGCCGCGATGTGCGCTCGATCGCCCACCTGAAGATGCTGCAGTCGCTCGCCGGCAAGCTGAATCGGCTGAACGACGTGCGCCAGATCGGCGACACGATCGCGAGCGAGCTCCGGTTGCTCATCGATTACCACAACTGCCGCGTGTTCCTCCGTGAGGGCGAGGACCTCGTGCCGATCACGTTCCTCGGCGACTTCGAGCCGACCGACTTCGGCCAGACGCCGCTCGAGGCGTTCCGGACGAAGGTCGGCGTGGGCGTCACCGGGCGCGCGGTCGAGACCGGCAAGTCGATGCTCGTCGGGAACGCGCTCGACTGCGAGTTCGCGCACCGCATCGAGGGCACCGAGGAGCTCGACGAGTCGCTGGCCGCCGTGCCGCTGCGCTACGGCTCGCGGGTCACCGGCGCGATCGTCATCTCGAAGCTCGGCACCGACCAGTTCGACGAGGACGACGTCCGGCTGCTCGAGGTGCTAGCCGGCCAGGCATCCGTTGCGCTCGAGAACGCGCGCCTCTACGAGGCGCAGCGGCGCGAGGCGGAAGGCGCGAACGCGCTGCTCGCGTTTCTTGCCGACGTGTCGCAGGCTGCGTCGTTCGCGGAGATTTGCCAGCGCACGGTCGACACGGCCGCCGCGCTGTTCGAGACGGAGGCTGCGTCGCTCTGGCTGCAGGATGCGAGTGGCGACTTCTCGCGCGCCGCCGCGCACGGCATCGACAACCCGTACGACGGGCTGCTCACGCGTGAGCACGTCGTGGACCGCGTGATCGAGCATCGCGAGCCTTTCCGGGGCGAGGCTGCGCTCGTCGCGCCGCTGCTGTCCGGCGACGGCATCACCGGCTGGATCGCCGTCGCGAAGGACGACCCGCAGCACGTGCCGGACAGCGAGATGCGCTTGCTCGCCGCGTTCTCCTTCCAGGCCTCGGTCGCGTTGCAGAAGGCGCGCCTTTACTGGCAGCAGCAGGAGTCGGCGGAGATCGCGAACGCCCTGCTCGACGCCGGCCGCGAGCTCTCGACCGCCGACACAATCGGAGAGGTGATCCGCCGCGCGGTGGAGCTGACATCTCGTGCGCTCGCGAGCGACCGCGTGTCGCTGTGGCTGCAGGAGGAGGACGGGGCGCGTGAGCTCGTCGTCCGCGGCGCCGTCGGCCACCCGGACGGCGATCCGCTCGGCCAGGCGCGCTACCCGGCCTCGCTCGCGGAGCAGGGTCTCTGCGTAGCCGAGCCCTTCATCCTCGAGCCGCACGACCTATCGCAGATCTCGGGCGTCGATCCGGCCAAGATCGGCCGCTACGCGATCGCGCCGCTGCACTTCGGCGACAGCCGCTTCGGCGCGCTCGTCGCGCACATCGACGACGGTCGTGACTTCGGCCACCGCCAGCTGCGCCTGCTCTCCGGCCTCGCGCACCAGGCGCGGCTCGCCATCGAGGGCGCCGAGAACTACAAGCATCTCGAGCGCACGTTTCTCTCGACGGTGGCATCGCTCGCGAACGCCCTCGAGGCGAACGACGCGTACACGTCGTCGCACGCGCGCTGGATCACGGACGTCGCGCTGCTCGTCGGCGGACGGCTCGACCTCGAGCGCGACGCCATGAAGCGCCTCGAGCTCGGCGCGCTCTTCCACGACATCGGCAAGATTGGGATCCCGTCCGAGATCCTGCAGAAGGCGGGGCCGCTCACCGACGAGGAGCGCCGGATCGTCGAGGGACATCCCGAGCTCGGCGAGAAGATCCTCGCGCCGATCGACCGCCTCGCCGACGTCCGCCCGATCGTGCGCGCGTGCCACGAGCGCTGGGACGGTCTCGGCTATCCGGACGGCCGTGCAGGCGAGGACATCCCGATCGAGGCGCGCATCGTGCTCGTCTGCGACGCGTACCACGCGATGGTCACCGACCGCCCGTACCGCAAGGCCCTTGCGCAGGGCGAGGCGCTCCGCCGTCTCCGCGAGTCCGCAGGCACGCAGTTCGACCCGCTGATCGTCGCAGCATTCGCCGGGCTCCTCGAGTCCGGCGCGATTCCGGCCGCCGCTTAGGACGGTCGACACCGACGGGCGCGCATCCGCGGATGGGGGCCTGAATGCGGCGCATCGCAGCCGGCTCGCCCGGCACCAAGGCGCACCGGCCGATCCGTCCACGTGCTTGGTTCATGCCCTCCCCGCGGACACGCCCCCGTCGGCGTCGGCCGTCGGAAATACACTCGCCGGGTGCGGCGAGACCTCACCGGCTGGATCCTCGGCGGCGCGACCGTCGCGGCCGTCGCCCTCGCGGTCGAGGCGACGCGTCACACTGCGCGGCCCGACGGCTCGCCGATCGACCCGAGTGGCAACTGGCGCGCGGCGTGGATCGCAGCTGTCATCGTCGCGTTCGTCCTCGCCGGCGTCGCAGTGCTCGCGGCTCGCCGCGGTGTGCTCAAGCTCCGTGTCGCGATCGTCGTCGCCGTCGTCGTGCAGGTGATCCCGCTCGCGGCGCCGCTGCTCCTGTCGCAGGACGCGTACCTCTACTGGTCGTACGCGCGCGTCGTCACCGTGCATCACCAGAGCCCGTATGACGTGACGCCTTCTCGGTATCCGGGCGACCCTGGGACGCAGGCCGCCTCGAAGCAGTGGCGCACCCAGCCGGAGCCGTACGGCCCGGTCTGGGCGACGGTGTCCACGGTGCCCGCGCTCGCCGCAGGCACGTCGAAGCACGACGTCGAGCTCGGCTACCGCGTGCTTGCCGTGCTCGGCCTGCTGCTGACGCTCGCGATCGTCGCGCGACGCACGCGCAGCGCTGCGGCTGTCGCATTGCTCGGCTGGAGCCCGACGATCGCTTTGCACTACGCAGGTGGCGGTCACAGCGATGCGCTGCTGACACTTGCGCTCGTCGGCGCGGTCGCGCTCGGCACGACCCTCTGGGGCGGAGCGGCCTGGCCGTTCGCCGCGCTGTTCAAAGCGGTGCCGGTCGTCGTGCTGCCGCTCGAGCTCGCGCGCCGGCGCCTGCAGGTCCCGCGCTCGTTCTGGATCGGCCTCGTCGGCAGTGGCGTGCTGCTGTCGGCGATCTTCGCCGCGGTGTACGGGACGGGTTGGATGACTGCGTCCGCGATCGCCGCGCACGGCACGTCGCCGATCGGCGGCGTGCACTTCGTGAAGGAGCTCACGGGCCTGCGTCACCGCTACGACGTCGTCATCGCGGGGCTCGTGTTCGTCGTCGTCTACGTCGTGCTGCTGCGCGTCGCTTGGCGCACCGGCCGCGCGCATCTCGGCTTCGCGCTTGCGGCGCTCTGCATGTGCTCGAGCCTGCTGCGCCCCTGGTACGCGCTCTGGCCGCTCGCGCTGGCGGCGTACGAGGAGGACGGGCTGTCCATGGCCTCCGCGTACGCGCTGGCCGGCTACGTGCTGTTCGCCGACGCGGTCCCGGCGTTACTGTGACCCCGATGCTGTCGGTCGTCGTCCCGATCCACAACGAGGAGGAGACGCTGCCGGAGCTGCACCGGCGCCTGACCGCCGTGCTCGCTCCGCTCGGCGCGTTCGAGATCGTCCTCGTCGACGACGGCTCGACCGACAACTCGTGGGAGCTGATGCGCGGCCTGGCCGGCACGCGGCTGGTGCGCCTCTCGCGCAACTTCGGCCACCAGGCCGCGATCACCGCTGGTCTCGACACTGCGCGCGGCGACGCGGTCGTCGTCATGGACGGCGACCTGCAGGACCCGCCCGAGTTGATCGGCGAGCTCGTCGCCCGCTGGCGCGACGGCTACGACGTCGTGTACGCGGTTCGCGCGGAGCGTGCGGGGGAAAGTGCATGGCGTCTCGCAGCGATTCGGCTCTATTACAAGGTGCTGCGGCGCATCGCCGGCAACGAGATTCCCGAGAACGTCGGCGACTTCCGGCTGATGTCCCGCCGCGTCGTCGACGCGCTGCGCGCGATGCCCGAGCGTGCCCGCTTCCTACGCGGCATGACGTCGTGGGTCGGCTTCAGGCAGGTGGGCGTCGAGTACGACCGCGACGCGCGCTACGCGGGAGAGTCGAAGTACGGGCCGCGCAAGCTGCTGCGCCTGGCGCTCGACGGGATCACGTCGTTCTCGACCGTCCCGATCAAGCTCGTGGCGTGGCTCGGCTTCGCGTGCGTCGTGTTCTGCCTGATCGTGCTCGCGTGGGCGCTGTATACGCGCTTCTTCACCGACCAGGCACCGCAGGGCTGGACCTCGCTGCTCGTCATCGTCCTGCTGCTCGGCGGCGTGCAGCTGTTAAGCCTCGGGATCATCGGACAGTACGTCGCGCGCATCTTCGACGAGGCGAAGCAGCGGCCGCTGTACTTCGTGGCGGAGGCGGTGGACTCAGCGCGGGTCTTCGAGGCGGCGGATGATCCCGACCTCCTCGAACCCGATCCGCTTGAGGATCGGGTATGAGGTGTCCGGCATCGCCTCGACGATCATTCCCGGCGTGCCACGCTGGACCGCGTCGTCCCACCGCGCTCTGACGAGCGCCCGGTAGACGCCGCGACCGCGTGCGTGCTCGAGCACCGCGCCGCCGATCAGGAAGACCCCGCGCTCGGAGTACACGGAACGGCCGACGCCGACCGGCTCGCCGTCGACGTATGCGACGAAGCCGCACGGTGAGTTTGGCGTCCGGGTCGCATCGAACACCGTGCGAAGGTGCGGCCTTTCCTTCTCGCGCCGCTCCTCGGAGATACCGAAGCCGTCCCACGCGACGTGTGTTGCCGTGACGAAGTCGTCGAACGTTGCAACCCGCCGCACCTCGACGCCAGGCGACTCCGGTGGCGGCGACGTAGTCGCCATCGCATGCAGCCAGTCGGCGCGGTCGTGCGGCGTGCGGAAGCCGAGTGCCTGCAGCTGCTCGTAGAGGTCAGCCGGCTCGCACGGGGGACTGATCCACCAGATCGGCTTCTTCTCCGCGGGAATGAGCGCGCGCGTCTCTGCGACCAGAGCCTCGACGTCGTCGGTATGAACGTCGCTCACCGCGGCCCACGTGGGGCCCTGGACGACGCAGACGCGGTCGTCGATGAACCGCTCGACGTCGGGCGAGAGGTTGGTGTAGCGGTCGGGTGCCATGGCGAACTCCTTCAGCATGCGCCCGAGACTAGCTCCACCACGGGGGCCACTTCCCGGAAGCCGATTCGCGCGAGCACGCGACGAGACGCTTCCTCGGCGTGCACCACGAGCGCAGGCGTGCCGAGACGCACCGCCTCGTCCCAGCGGGCGCGCACGAGCGCGCGATAGGCGCCGCGGCCGCGCGCTTCCGGCACGGTGACGCCGCCAGTGAGGAAGAGGCCGTGCGCGCACGCGATTGCGTTCGCCCAGGCGACCGGCTCCCCGTCGACGTACGCGATCCAGCCGTCCTCCTCGTCGCGCGCCGTCCCCCAGCCACGCCTCGTGATCGCGCGCACGACGTCCGGATCGTCTGCGCGCCGTACCTCGACGCCCGGCACCTCGGGCGGCGGGATCTCCGTCGCCATCGCGGTGATGTAGGACGTGAGCGGCGGATCCTGGTCGCGACAGCCGAGCGCGCGCAGCTCCGCCTCCTGTGAGCCGTCGGTGATCCAGACGATCCGCGCCTTCGGGGCGAGAGCGACGACGTCGTCGAACGGCACGCCGACGAGGCGGCACACGTTCGCCCACAAGCCGTCCGAAGCGACCGTCAGGTAGAAGCGGGCGTCGTCGACGACGTCTGCGTCGGCGGGCACCGGCAGGAACGCCGGCGGGTCCTTCGCGAAGGCGTCAGTCGCAGAACTCGTCGGCAACGCTCAGTGCGTCGTCGAGGATGTCCAGTGCTTCTTCGAGCTCGTCGCGCGTGATCGTCAGCGGCGGGCAGCACATGACGACGTTCCAATGCGTCATGAGATACAGGCCGCGGTCGAGCGCGCGCTTCATGACGGCGCCGATCGGCTTCGCCGCGTCGCCGGTGCCGTTGAACGGCACGAGCGGCTCGCGCGTCTCGCGATTCTTGACGAGCTCGAGGCCCCATAAGCAGCCGAGACCGCGAACCTCGCCGACCGACGGATGCTTCTCCGCGAGCTTCGCAAGCTCGGTGCGGAAGATCTCGCCCGACGCGGCGGCCTGCTCGACGATTCCCTCCTCCTGGAACGCCTCGATCGAGGCGACCGCGGACGCGCACGCGAGCGGATGCCCGCTGTACGTGAGCCCGCCCGCGAAGTACTTGTCGCGTACCCAGTCGGCGATCGGCTCGCGCACCACCATCGCGCCGAGCGGCACGTAGCCGGAGTTGATGCCCTTCGCGACCGTGAGGATGTCCGGGACGACGTTCCAGTTGTCGACGGCGAACCACTTGCCCGTGCGGCCGAAGCCGGCCATCACCTCGTCGGCGATCAGCAGGATCCCGTGCCGGTCGCAGACCTCGCGGATCGACTGCAGATAGCCGTCGGGCGGGACGATGATCCCGTTCGTCCCGGTGACCGTCTCGAGGATCACGGCGGCGACGGTGTGCGCGCCTTCGTACTGCAGGATCTCCTCGAGGTGCGGCGCGCCGGTGCAGACCGGGCACGGATCGGGATGGCCCGCGGGACAACGGTAGGTGTACGGGTCGAACATGCGCACGACGCCGGGGATCCCCGGCTCGGCGGCCCAGCGGCGCGGGTCGCCGGTGAGCGTCATCGAGCCCGCCGTCGCGCCGTGGTAGCTGCGATAGCGCGCGATGACCTTGTGGCGGCCCGTGTACCAGCGCGCGAGCTTGATGGCGTTCTCGTTCGCCTCGGCGCCGCCGTTCGTGAAGAAGCTCATCATCAGGTCGCCCGGGGTGACCTCGGCGAGGAGCTTGCCGAGGCGCGAGCGCGACTCGGTCGCCATCGGCGGGCCGATCGTCGCGAGCTTCTCCGCCTGGTCCTTGATCGCCTGCACGACCTTCGGGTGCGAGTGCCCGATCGAGACATTCACGAGCTGCGACGCGAAGTCGAGATAGCGGTTGCCGTCGTAGTCCCAGAAATGCCGGCCCTCGGCACGCTCGACCGCGATCGGGTTGATCGCGTCCTGGACGCTCCACGAGTAGAGGACGTACTTCTTCGCGTCCTCGACGATCTGCCGCCCGAGCTGTGAATTGGTCTCTGTCGTCGCCATGACCCGATCCTACCGCTCTCTCTGAACCGATCGCGCCGCCGTGGCGAAGGCACCTCGTCCAGTCAAAGCCAAGGAGGCAGATCAGATGAGGAAGCACTCAATGGTGGGTGTGATCGTGATCGCAGCGGCGCTCGTCGCCGCGATCTCGGCGTTCGCTGCAACCCGCAGCGGTAGCTCGACCCCCAACGGGATGGCGGGGATGGGTGGGATGCAGATGACCGCGGCGCAGATGCGTGCGATGTCGTCGCCGTCCACCACCGCCCCGGCAGCCAACCTGCAGATCGCGCTCGACAACCTGCTCGGCGAGCACGCCTATCTCGCGATGTACGCGACCGACGAGGGCGTCAGCGGCAAGGCCGACTTCCCCGCCATCGCCAAGCAGCTCGACCGCAACTCGGTCGCGCTCTCGAAGGCGATCGCATCGGTGTACGGCGCGAAGGCCGGCAACGTGTTCTTGAACGGCAAGAACATGTGGCGCGACCACATTCGCGACTTCGTCGCCTACACCGTCGCCACTGCCAAGGGGGACAAGAGCGGCCGCGCGAAGGCCGTGAACGCCCTGCACGCGTACATCGCCGGCTTCGGCACGTTCCTCTCGAAGGCGACGGGTCTGCCGGTCGCCGCGGTCGAGAACGACCTCGTCACGCACGTGCAGCAGCTCGCGACCCAGCTCGACATGTTCCACGCGAAGCGGTACGCGGGTGCGTACAGCCTCCAGTCGGCTGCGTTCAATCATATGTTCATGACGGGCGGGATCCTCGGGGGCGCGATTGCGAAGCAGAAGTCGATCTCGGCGGGCGCGTCGACGTCGTCGGCTGTCGGGCTCCGCATCGCACTCGACAACCTGCTCGGCCAGCACGCCATCCTCGCCATGCGCGCGACGCAGCGCGGCTACGACGGCTCGCCCGACTTCGCAGCGTCCGCGGCGGCACTCGACCGCAACTCGGTCGCGCTGTCGAAGGCGATCGCGTCGGTGTACGGTGCGAAGGCTGGCAAGGTGTTCCTGAACGGCAAGAACATGTGGCGTGACCACATCCGCGACTTCGTCGCGTACACGGTTGCGCTGAAGAAGCACGACAAGGCCGGCCAGGCACGCGCAGTTGCGAACCTGCACGCCTACATCGTCGACTTCGGCACGTTCCTCGCGAAGGCGACGGGCCTTCCCGTGGCCGCGGTGCAGAACGACCTGGTGAGCCACGTTCAGCAGCTGAAGACGCAGATCGACCAGTACGCCGCGGGCAACTACGGCGGGGCGTACAAGACGTTCAACACTGCGTACAACCACATGTTCATGACCGGCGACATCCTGAGCGCCGCGATCGTGAAGCAGTCCCCGGCGAAGTTCGCCAGATAGCACCCCGCCGGCTCCCGCCTGGAAGCTCGGGCGGGGGCCGGCTCTGCCAAGATGCGGTGGGGTCAGTCGAACGAAGAGGGGGACCACCGATGGACACGTATGTGATCTTGAGGCGGAACGGCTGGCGGACAGGCGAAGAGCTGAGTGAGGCAGCAGCCCGTTCGACCGCCGAGGGCGACGCGATGCCCGACGACATCCGCTGGATTCGGAGCTACGTCCTTGCCGAGGAAGACGGCACCGTTGGGACGGTGTGCATCTACCAGGCGTCGAGCCCGGAGGCGATCAAGGAGCACGCTTCGCGTGCCGGCCTGCCGGCCGACGAGATCATCGCCGTCGCCGACACGGTCATCGTTCGGCCGGACCCGGAGCCCGTCGCCGCCTAGAGGCGGTCGACGAGCAGCCGGATCTCCCCGAGCTTTCGGAAGCCGGACCGCTCGAGAATCGGTCGCGACATACGCCCCGCCTGGACGACCAGGCGGGGCGTTCCGCGTTCTACGGCGTCGCGCCAGCGCGCGTGCACGAGCGCGAAGTACGCGCCGCGCCCCCGCACGTGCGGCAGGCTCGCGCCGCCCAGCAGCAGCACCGCGTCAATCAAGGAAGAACGCGCGCGCTTGCGCGACGGGCTCGCCGTCCAGATACGCGAGGTAGTGGACGGCTCCTTGCTCCTGCGCGATCTCCCACAGCTGCGGCTCGTCGGGCGTCAGTCCCAGCGCGAGCAACCGCTCCGGCAGGTCGCGGGGCGTGGCGTTCTCGCCGCACCACCAGGTGATCGTCTCGATGTCCTTGCACGCGAGGCGGCCGCGAACGTCGTTGACCGCGCGCTCCAGGTCCCGCGGGCCGAGCCGGATGCGGGTGACCGTCGCGTACATGTTCCCCGTTGTGAGGACGTACTCGTCTGTCACCTCGCGCAGATACCCCTTGCGAGGCGGGAGGTAGAGCGTGAAGTCCTCTGCGAGCTCGAGCGGCGTCGGGCTCACCGGACGTCAACCCACAGCCGCAGCTCGCAGTGCCGCGTGAACCCGAGCCCGTCGAGCACCGGCGCCGACATCTCGCCGGCTTGCACGACGAGCGTCGGCGTCCCGCGCGCGACCGCGTGCTCCCAGCGCGCGCGCACGAGCGCGCGGTAGACGCCTCGGCGCCGAGCCTCGGGCAGCACGACGCCGCCCATCAGCGCGACCGCCGTTGCGGTGTCCACGGCGCGCGCAGTCCCAACCAGCTCCCCGCCGATCAGCGCGGCGAAGTGGTGCTCGACGTCGTTGGGCGCCGGCGGAGGGCTCGGTTCGCTGCCCCAGACCGCCTGCTCGGTCGCCGCGACCTCGGCCGGCGTCGCCGTGCGCACCTCCACGCCTGGGACGTCCGGCGGTGGGGTCGCGCAGGTCATCCCGGTCAGCGTCGGCACCTCGTCGCGCACGAAGCCCGCGGCGACGAGCTGCGCCTCGGCATCCGGGGGCGCCGACGGCCCCAGCCACCACTCCGTGCGGCCCACCGCTTCCGCGCGCACCGCCTCGATGTCGACGCGGCGGATCGCGACGACCCAGCCGGCGCGCGGCCCCGCGACGTAGACGTACCCGTCGCGCTGGTGCGGCGTGAAGCTGGGCGACGGCAGCAGGTACGCCATCGTGTCCTCAGCCAGCTGTCCGAGCGTCGGCGTCATCTACGCTCTTCCTACCACGCGAGGAGGGACGAAGAAGTGACCGAGACCATCGAAGCACCCACAGCCGTTAAGCCGATCAACCACTGGATCGCCGGCTCCGCATATGCGGGACAGTCGGGGCGCACGGGCGTCGTCTACAACCCGGCGACGGGGCAGCAGACGGGAGCACTCGATCTCGCCTCGGTGGAAGAGGTCGACAAGGCAGTGCAGGCCGCGAAGGCGGCGTTCCCCGCGTGGCGCGCCACGTCCCTCGCGAAGCGTGCGGAGCTGTTCTTCCGCATCCGTGAGCTGTTCCACGAGCAGCGCGAGGAGATCGCGAAGCTCCTGACGGCCGAGCACGGCAAGGTGCTCTCCGATGCGCTGGGCGAGGTGACGCGCGGGCTCGAGGTGATCGAGTTCTGCTGCGGCCTGCCGCACCTGCTCAAGGGCCAGATGACGGAGCAGGCGTCGACCGGCGTCGACGTCTACTCGATTCGGCAGCCGCTCGGCGTCGTCGCCGGCATCACGCCGTTCAACTTTCCCGCGATGGTCCCGATGTGGATGTGGGCGCCTGCGATCGCCTGTGGCAACGCGTTCGTGCTGAAGCCGTCGGAGAAGGACCCGTCGGCGTCGGTGTACACGGCGGAGCTGCTCAAGGAAGCCGGGCTGCCGGACGGGATCTTCAACGTCATCCACGGCGACAAGGTCGCCGTCGACGCGCTGCTCGAGCACAAGGACGTCGCCGCGATCTCGTTCGTCGGCTCGACGCCCATCGCGCAGTACGTGTACGAGACCGCGACGAAGAACGGCAAGCGCTGTCAGGCGCTCGGCGGCGCGAAGAATCACATGATCGTGCTGCCCGACGCCGACATCGACATGGCTGCGGACGCTGCGGTCAGCGCAGCGTACGGCTCCGCGGGCGAGCGCTGCATGGCCGTGTCGCTGGTCGTCGCCGTCGGCGATGTCGCCGACCCGCTTGTGCAGGCGATCAAGGACCGCATCCCGAACGTGAAGGTCGGTTCTGGCATGGATCCGTCGAGCGAGATGGGGCCGCTGATCACGAAGGAGCACCGCGACAAGGTCGCGTCGTACATCGGCGACGAAGGGGAGATCGTCGTGGACGGCCGCGAAGCGTGCCCTGCCGACGGCTTCTTCCTCGGCGCGACACTGATCGACCATGTGACGCCGGAGATGAAGGCGTACCGCGACGAGATCTTCGGGCCGGTGCTCGGCGTGACGCGCGTCTCGACCTACGAAGAGGCCGTGCAGCTCGTCAACGAGAACCCGTACGGCAACGGCACGGCGATCTTCACGCGGGACGGCGGCGTCGCCCGCCAGTTCCAGTTCGACGTGCAAGCGGGCATGGTCGGCGTGAACGTGCCGATCCCCGTGCCTGTCGCCTACTATTCGTTCGGCGGGTGGAAGGCGTCGCTGTTCGGCGACCGCCACATCTACGGGCCTGAAGGGATCGACTTCTACACGCGTTCCAAGGTCGTCACCGCGCGGTGGCCCGACCCGGCGACCTCCAAGGTCGACCTCGGCTTCCCGCAGACGCGCTGATGCGGGTCGTCGTGGTCGGCGCGGGCGGCGTCGGCAGTGCCGCGGCCGCAATCGCCGCGCGCCGCTCGTTCTTCGAGCGGATGGTCGTCGCCGATGTCGACGCGACGCGCGCGCAGCGCGCGATCGCAGGCCTGGGCGACCGGTTCGAGGCGGAGTCGGTCGACGCGGGAGATGTGGACGCGCTCGTCGCCTTGCTCGAGTCGTCGCGCACCGACGCAGTTCTCAACGCGTGCGACCCGCGCTTCAACCCACCGCTCCTCGCAGCAGCTCTGCGTGCAGGCGTCACGTATCTCGACATGGCCATGACGCTGTCGCGGCCCGGTGTGCTGCTCGGCTCGGAGCAGTTCGACCAGGACGCGCAGTGGGCGGAGGCGGGCCTGCTCTGCCTTGCCGGGATCGGCGTCGAGCCCGGGCTGTCGGATGTCTTCGCCCGCTACGCCGCCGACAATCTTTTCTCGGAGATCGACGAGGTCGGCGTGCGTGACGGCGCGGACCTCGTGGTAGACGGCTACGAGTTCGCGCCGACCTTCTCGATCTGGACGACGATCGAGGAATGCCTCAACCCTCCGCTCGTGTGGGAGCGGGACCGCGGCTGGTTCACGACGGAGCCGTTCTCGGAGCCGGAGGAGTTCGACTTCCCCGAGGGGATCGGCCCGCTCGAGTGCGTGAACGTCGAGCACGAGGAAGTCGTCCTCGTCCCGCGGTGGGTCGACTGCAGGCGGGTCACCTTCAAGTACGGGCTCGGCGCAGAGTTCATCGACGTGCTGAAGACGCTGCACAAGCTCGGCCTCGACTCGACCGAGCCGGTACGCGTGCGCGGCGTGGAAGTGGCGCCGCGCGACGTCGTGGCCGCAGCACTGCCAGATCCCGCCACACTCGGCGATCGGATGCGCGGTAAGACCTGCGCCGGCACGTACGTCACCGGTCGCGGGAAAGACGGCGAGCCGCGGCGCACGTACCTCTACCACGTCGTCGACAACGAGCAGGCGATGCGGGATTACGGCCATCAGGCCGTCGTGCTGCAGACCGCGTTCAACCCGGTCGTGGCGCTCGAGCTGCTCGCCGAACGCGCGTGGAGCGGCACCGGCGTGCTCGGCCCCGAGGCGTTCCCTGCGGAGCCGTTCCTCGAGCTGCTCGCCGACTACGGCGCGCCGCACGGGATCGTCGAGCGCTAGCGCGTCCCGAGCGGCATGCGCAGCAGCCGGGGCACCTGCGCGACCGCGCGCGCCGCGAGCGGTGCACGGCGGCCGGCTTCGTCGGCTTCCTCGCAGGCGAGGATCGCTGCGCGAATCGCGGCGCCGCCCAGATAGCGGAAGGGCTCGGGTGGGACGCGTGCGCCTCGGCTGCGCACGAGCGGTAGCGACGACCACTCGTCGTCCAGGCCGAGCGCGAGCGATGCGAGTGACTGCCCTGCGAGATACGACGGACCGACGCCGTTGCCGCTGTAGCCCGCAGCGAAGTGAATCCCGCCCGACGTCGAGCCCACGAAGGGAATGTGGTCCGCGGACACGTCGATCGGGCCGCCCCACGCACGCGCGACGCGCGCGGCCGCGAGCGCCGGCAACAGGCGGCGCAGGGCGAGCTCGGCGCGGGCGACCGTCGCGGTGTCATGAGTGAACCGGCGGTCGATGCGGTTGCCGCGTCCGATCGGCCCCGAGCCGCTCCCCATCAGCACGCGGCCGTCGTTCGTGGTCCGGAAGTAGTGCAGGAACATCCGCGCGTCGACGATGGCCTCGCCGCCGGTCCACCCGATCTCCTCGAGCAGCTCCGGCACCGGCTCGGTCAGCACGACGTAGCTGCCGAAGGTGGTGAGTCGTCCGCGCACCGGGCGCCAGTCCGTCATCGCGGCGTTCGTCGCGACGACGATGTTCTGCGCGCGTACCGCTCCGCGCTCCGTGTCGACGCGGCCGGGACTCACGTTGGTGACGCGTGTCTTTTCGTGCAGCACGACGCCTCGCGCGAGTGCCGTGCGTCGCATCGCGCGTACGAGCAGCCCGGGATGAAGCGTGCCCGTGTCCGGGAAGAGCACGCCGCGGCGGAAACGCGGCGACGCGCAGCGCTCGGCGACCTCGTCGCCTGAGAGCGCGATCGCCTGAACGGTCGGAGTCGCGGCGAGCGCGTGCTCGAGGACCCGCTCCTGCGCAGCGGTTGTCGCGACCATCAGCATCCCTGCCTCACGCAGCCAGACATCGTCGCCGAGCGCGCGGATCGCGGGCCGGATCGCCTCACCCGCTCGTGCGAGCCGGATTGCGGCCTCTTCGCCGAGAAGCGTTCGCAGCTCTGCGAACGCCGGCCAGTAGCCCTCGACGAAGCCGCCGTTGCGGCCGCTCGGACCGGCGCCGCAATATTCCGCCTCGAGCACGATGACCCGGCACGAAGGGTCACGGTCGCAAAGCGCAAGCGCCGTCCAGAGCCCGGTGTAGCCGCCGCCGACGATCGCGACGTCCGCATCGACAACACCGTGTAGAGATGCGGCGGGACGCGGGCTCCCCTCGGCGAGGAGCGCGTCCTCGATCCACCAGGGCGTGCCGGGGTCAGTCGTCGAGGATGCCGGGCGGCGCAACTTCGAGCTTCCGCGAGAAGAACGCGCGGTACTTCGCAGCGCAGATCACCATGATCGGCACGCCGAGCAAGAGCGATCCGATGCCGATGACGATCGGCACCTGGATGCCGAACAGCGGGTGCGCATAGCCGGCATCCGTCTTCGAGTAGTCGATGAACGCCTTCACGAAGATGAGCGCCATCATCGCGGCGCCGAGGAGCGGAAGCAGCCCGGCCATGATCAGATGCCGCACGCTTCGCTTGAGCTCGCGCCGGAAGTAGATCGCCGAGATGAGGCCGGTGAAGCCGTAGTAGAAGCAGACGGAGAACCCGAGCGCTGTGATCGAGTCGCCGAGGACATCCTGCGAGGAGTTGAAGCCGACGAGCAGCACGGTGAAGACGATCGAGATGACTCCCATGCCGATCGTCGAGACGTCCGGCGTCTGGAACCGCGGGTGGATGCGCCCGAGCACCTTCGGGATCGCTCCCCACCGCGCCATCGAGAGCGTCGTGCGCGCCGTTGGGAGGATCGTCGTCTGCGTCGAAGCCGACGCGGACGTGAGCACGGCGATGATCAGCAACTTGTCCCATGGGGATCCGAACACCTTCGTTCCGAGGACGCTGAGCACGTCCCCGATGTTGTTCGGGTTGGTCAGCAAACCGGGGCCGCCGTACGCGATCGCCGCGGCGGAGACGACCAGGTAGATGAGGACGAGAACGATCGTCGACATGACCGCCGCGCGTCCCGGAGCGCGGTGCGAGTCCTTCGTCTCCTCGTTCACCGCCACACCGGAGTCCCATCCCCAGTAGATGAAGATGCCGAGCAGGACGCCGTCGAGCAGCGGCGTGATGCCGATCGAGAACGGGTTGAACCAGTCGGCGCTCAGATGCAGCGAGTGCGCCGGGTGGTTGCTGTACACCTTCACGATCGCGACGATCGCGAAGGCGGTGAGGATGATGATCTCGGCAGTGAGCAGGAACTGCTGTACGCGCGCGGACAGCTCGATCCCGCGCCAGCAGATCCACGTCATGATCGCGATCCAGACGGCCGAGCCGATCAGGATCGCGGCGGTCGAGCTTGCTCCCGACTTCCAGCCGACGAGCAGATACGTGTACGTGCTCGCGATCACCGCGAGCGACGCCATGACGATCACGTCGGCGACGAAGATCGCCCAGCCGTTGAGCCACCCGACGTACGGGCCCATCGCGCGTGTGCCCCATGCGAATGTCGTGCCGGCGTCCGGGTCGGCGCGGTTGAGGGCCTTGTACGCGAACGCGATCAGCAGGATCGGCACGAACGAGACGAGCAGGACGGCGGGCGCGTGGACGCCGATGCCGCCGACCGCGACGATGAAGCCGAGGGTCGCCGCCAGTGAGTAGGCGGGCGCGGTCGACGCGATCCCGATGACCAGGTTCGACGCATAGCCGATCGCATCGGCCTTGAGTCCCTTGTCGATCCGCTCGGGTGGCTGGGGCCTTGCCGCCATCGGACGCCGATCCTACGGGACCGGCCGGAGGGAGTGGCGCAGAACCGCCGCGAATATCTTTTGCAATTCGCCAGTTTCAATATTGAAATTGGTGGGAATCTCGGTTCGACATGACGGACATGCGCGACGGGCATGCCCTCAACCGGTCGGTGGCCGAGCATGTGGCCGAGGTCCGGGACTCGCTCGAGCGGGGCCGCGTCGAGATCGAGCGCCAGAAGCAGGCGCTGCACGACCTCTCGGATCACGACGAAGACGCCGCGGCCTAGGCCGTAAAGGTCACGGGCGCGCCGCGCAGGGTCGTCTGCGCCGGCGTCGTCTTTGCGACCACCTCGCCGCGCCGGATCACCCAGCGCCGCGACGCGCGCAGGCGGATCACCTCGAGGGCGCTCGGCGCGTCGAAGATCGCGCAGTCGGCGGGCTTGCCGGGCTCGATCCCGTACTCGTCCTCGACGCCCAGCGTGCGCGCGCCGCGCTCGGTGGCACACCGCAGCATCTCGGCGATCTCCTCGCGGCCGCTCATGTACGTAAAGTGCAGTGCGAGGTGCGCAGCGTCGACCATGTCGGCTTTCCCCAGCGAGTACCAGGGATCCATGATCACGTCGTTGCCGAGGCTCACGTTGACGCCGGCAGCGAGCAACTCCTTCAGCTGCGCGAACCCGCGGCGCTTCGGGTACGCGTCGAGCCGTCCCTGGATCAGTGAGTTGGCGTACGGGTTGACGACGATGTTGATGCCTGCGCGCTGCAGGAAGCCGCGCAGTTTCGACGAGTAGTACGGCTCGTACGAGCCCATTGCCGTGCAGTGGCTCGCCGTGACCTTGCCCGTGAGGCCGAACTTGACGGTGTCGTCCGCCATCACCTCGAGGAAGCGTGAGCTCGGGTCGTCGGTCTCGTCGCAGTGCACGTCGATGCGGCGGCTGTACTGCTTTGCGAGCTCGAACACGCGGTGCACTTCCCGCAGGCCCAGCTCGGCGGTCGGCTCGTAGTGGGGGATGCCGCCGACGCAGTCGACGCCGAGCCGAAGCGCGTTCTCGAGGCGCTCCTCGTCACCGTCGCGCGCGAAGATCCCGTCCTGCGGGAACGCGGTGACCTGGATCGTGCACAGGTCGGCAAGCTCGTCGCGCACGCGCAGCAGGCCGCGCACCATCGCCTCGTTCTCACCGGAGACATCGGCGTGCGCGCGGATGAACAGCGTCCCCTGCGCGACCGACCAGCGCACGATCTCGGAGGCGCGGTCGAACACGTCCTGCTCCGTGAGCGACGGCTTCAGTTCGCCCCAGACGTGAATGCCCTCGATCAGCGTTCCGCTCTCGTTCCAGCGCGGCTTGCCCGCGGTGAGCGACGCGTCGAGGTGCAGGTGGCAGTCGACGAGCGGCGGCGTGACGAGCCGGCCCTCGCAGTCGATCGTCTGCTTCGCCTCGCCCTTGCCGACGAAGCGGCCGCCGTCGATGTGGAGGTCGGTGAGCGACCCGTCCATCAGGCGCGCGTTCGTCAGCTGCAGGTCGATCACGGTGCGAGCTTACGCTCGACACCGACGTCCGTCTGCATCGCCTCGAGCCAGCCGGCGCGCACCGACGCAAGCAGCTCTTTGCCGATCGCGAAGCCCTCGTCGTGGCGCGCGACGATATCTGCGCCACGGGCGCGGCCCTCGGCGAGCACCGCAGCCTCGTCGACGCCTTTGATGCGGCCGTTCACCATCCGCCACTCGCCGCCGACCATCACCGAGTCGACCGCGAGCGTCGTCGAGCCCAGCGCGAGCTGGCGCAGCGGGTCGTTCAGCGGCGTGAACGGCAGCGACTTCAGGTCGAGCAGCACCAGGTCGGCGCGCCGCCCCTGCTCGAGCCGCCCGAGGCCGTCGCGGTCGCCCGCAGCGACGGCGCCGCCCGCGGTCGCCATGTCCCACGCCTCCTGCGCGCCGAGCCACTGCTCGAAGTCGACCTCCCAGAGCTTGTGCAGCAGCGCCGCCGACTTCAGCGTCGCGAACATGTCCTGGCCGTCGTTCGAGCACATCCCGTCGGTGCCGAGCGCGACGTTGACGCCGTGGCGCAGCAGCTCCGGGATCGGCGCGATGCCCGAGCCCAGCTTCATGTTCGACACGGGGTTGTGCACGATCGTCACGCCGCGGTCGCGCACGAGCTCCATGTCGGACGGCGTCAACCAGATGCCGTGCTCGAAGCAGACGCGCGGCGAGAGAAAGCCGAGCGAGTCCATGTGCTCCGGGAGCGTGCACCCGTACATCTTCTGGCCGGAGACGGCCTGCATCCGCGTCTCGAGCACGTGGATGTGCACCATCAGGTCGAGCTCCTCGGCGAGCGCCGCGACGCCGGCAAGCATCTCGTCGGTGCAGCGCTGCGGCCCCGACGGCGCCGGGCAGATCGAGATCCCCTCGTCCGGCCGGTGGTACTCGTCGACCGCGCGCCGCGTGAATGCCACGAGCTCGCTCCACGCAGGAGGCCGCTCGCGCTCGATGCGGTCGATGAGGTCGCGCGACACGAGGCCTTCGTCGAGCACGACGGTCTCGTGGTACGCGCGGTCGGAGTAGCCGAGGCCGATCAGCGCGCGCAGTCCGAGGTCGCGGTACGCGCGCACGACCGGCTCGAGCGAGTCCTCGCCGTCGTAGAGGAAGTCGACGACGCTCGTCGCGCCGGAGCGCAGCATCTCGATGCCGCCGAGCAGCGTGCGCACGTAGATCTCGTCCGCGGTCTGCGCCGGCGCGGCGAGCACCGGGTACGAGAAGAGCATCCACGGCTCGAGCGGCAGGTTGTCCCACAGGCCAGGGAACCAGTTCTCGTTCGAGTGGGCGTGTGCATTGATCATCCCCGGCACGACTGCGTAGCTCGTGCAGTCCACCGACACGCCGCACGCAGGCGCCGTCTCGACGACCGAGTGGATGCGCCCGCCGTCAACAATGACGTCGGCGCGGGAGAAGTTCCCCGCGCCGACGTCGACAAGCCCGTTCCGAAGGACGATCAGCTGTCCGTCGGCTCCATCGCCGTCGCCGGCATCGCTCCCATGCCCGAAGGCATAGCGGATGCGATGTCGACCGGCTCGGTCCCATGCATCTCGTCGTCGCCGACCGTCTTGGCGAAGCCGAGCTGGCTGCGGACGGGGCCGAGCGCCCGCGCCACCGCGACGAGCGCGATGTAGCCGACGCCCGCGATCGCCCACGCCTCGAGCGGCACCGGGCCCCACGAGTTCGTGTCGGTCGGGTTCAGCGACCAGCTGGTCGGCCAGCTTGCGGTCCCCGTCACGCCGAAGAACACGGCGACGAGCAGCGCGGCGGTCGCCGGCCAGTTGATCAGCCCCGCCTGCTCCCACGAAGGCACCTTCACGAGCGGCCGCGTGATCTGGAACAGCCGCGGCAGCAGGAAGTGGTCGACGGCCATGATCACCGTCGCTGACGGGACGGTGACCGCGAGGAAGCTCGCGACCTTGAACCAGCCGTCGATGAAGTGGAAGTTCACGAGGTCGGCCGCGATGATGCCGCCGCCTGCGACGAGGACGCACGTGTAGATGCGCCGCCACTGCCGCCAGCCGCCGACGAGGTTCTGCCCGGCGTTCACCGACTCGTAGTAGTTGCCGTCGTTGATCGCGAACTGGCTGACGGTCGCGATGATCAGTGCGAGCCAGAACCAGCCGAAGAGCGAGTAGTGGACGGTGTAGCGGAAGATCGCCGACGAGTCGGCCGTGCCGGCGAGCTGGCCCATCATCCAGCCGGCCATCACGAACAGCAGGAACCAGACCGCGGCGAACAGGTACGTCGGCAGCGGCCATGAGAACGTCGGCCTGCCGAAGCGCCAGAAGTCGGGTTCGTTGCCCCACATCGAGAACCCGATCACCGCGACGACCGCGACCCAGAACGGCAGGCCGGAGCCGGCAGGCGTGCCGCCCATGTGGCCGCCGTCGCTGATGAAGCCCTTCACGATCATGTAGATGCACCACAGGATCAGGATCGGCGTCACGAGATAGCGCGCGAAGACGCTGATGCCGGTGAACCCGAGCAGGTTGTTGAGGATCATCACGCCCGCCAGGACCAGGGTGATCGTGAAGATATGACCCCAGCCGTAGAAGCCGTCCCACAACGCCGCGAGCAGGTTCGCCTGGTAGCCGACCCAGCCGAGCGGTGCGATGAGCACGAACGCGGAGACGACCCACGACCCGACGAGCCCGAACACCGAGCGCGTCAGGAGTGCGTGCGTCTGTCCCGTGCGCGATCCGAGATACGACCCGAGCATCGCGTAGGCGACGTACATGCCGTAGCCGATGAGCGTGATCGCGATCGTGGACGCGAGGCTGTGGCCCCCGCCGCGGATCTCGAAGCCCAGGAACATGTACGAGAACCCGGCGACGAACGTCGTCCAGAGGCCCATGAAGTGCCACATCGGCCGCCGCTTGTCGAGCGGCACGACACCGGTGTCGCTCGTCGAGTAGTCGTGCTTGATCGATTCGTCGAGCTCGGCTCGCTCGAACTCGAGATCAGTTTCAGCCATGCCCTGCCAACCTCCTAGTGCCGATTGCAGCGATCATGAACCCGCCGCCGGTCGGAGTCACTAGGCGTTGGCGAGCGCGGCGGGCTTCAGCTCCTCGTTCGGGCGGGCGCGCTTGATGAACTGGCCGCTGCCGGGCTTCGCGAGCAGCTGGTCGCCGTCGACGATCACGTTCCCGCGCAGCAGCACCGTCTCCGGCGAGCCGACGACCTCGGTGCCCTCGTAGAGGTTGTAGTCCGACGCGGAGTGGTGGGTGCTCGCCGAGATCGTGACCTGCTTCTGCGGGTCGAAGACGACGACGTCGGCGTCGGAGCCGACGGCGAGCGTGCCCTTGCGCGGGTACAGCCCGAAGAGCTTCGCCGGGTTCGTGCAGAGCAGCTCGACCATGCGGTTCAGCGAGATGCGGCCCTGGCTGACGCCGAAGTGGTGGATCAGCTGCAGCCGATTCTCGAGCCCCGGGCCACCGTTCGGGATCTGGCGGAAGTCGTCCTTGCCGACGTCCTTCTGACCCTTGAACAGGTACGCGCAGTGGTCGGTGGAGATCGCCTGCAGCACGTTCGTGCGCACGGCGTTCCAGAGGACGTCCTGGTTCGACCTGTCCCGGGGCGGCGGCGTGTAGACGTACTTCGCGCCCTCGAAGTTCGGCTTCTCCAGAAACGTCTGGTCGATGAAGAAGTACTGCGTGCACGTCTCGCCGTAGACGTCCCAGCCCTTCTCGCGTGCGATCGCGATCGGCTCGACCGACTCCTTGCACGAGACGTGGACGACGTACAGGGTCGCGCCGGCAACGCGCGCAAGCTGGATCGCGCGGTTCGTCGCCTCGCCCTCGGTCTCCGGCGGGCGCGTGAGCGCGTGGTAGATCGGATCGGTGTTGCCGGCGGCGATCGCCTCCGACATCAGCACCTCGATCGCATCGCCGTTCTCCGCGTGCACCATCACGAGCGCACCGGTTTCGGCGGCGACCTGCATGGTCTTGAACAGCGTCTCGTCGTCGACCATCAGCGAGTCCTTGTACGCCATGAAGAGCTTGTAGGACGTCACGCCCTGATCCGGCAGGGCCGCGAGCTCCTCGAGCGTGCCGCCTTCCTTCAGGTCGGTGACGGCGATGTGGAAGCCGTTGTCGATCAGCGCTTTCCCCTCGCGCTTGCCGTGCCAGATCTCGAGCGCCTCGCCGAACGTCTGGCCCTTGCCCTGGATGCAGAAGTCGACGTGCGTCGTCGTGCCGCCGAACGCGGCGGCGGCGTGACCCGAGGTGAAGTCGTCGATCGTCGTCTCGCCGCGCCACGGCATCTCGAGATGCGTGTGCGGGTCGACGGCGCCCGGCAGCACGTACTTGCCGCGCGCGTCGATCGTCTTGTCTGCCTGGACGTCGAGGTTCGCGCCGATCAGGGAGATGTGCTCGCCCTCGATGTAGACGTCGGCGACGTAGTCGTCGGCCGCCGTGATCACGCGGCCACCCTTGATCAGCACGGACATCCTGACTCCTCCTCGTGATGTTGGCTCCTGGCGCCCGAAGGCGCCAGGAGCCGAATGTACCGCTACTTCCCGCCTGCGGTGAGGTGGACGACCGCCGGCTTGTAGCTCTTGCCGTTGACGTCCTGCCCCGACGTGCGAAGCAGGGCGACGGCGGCCTTCGCCAGGTCGGTGCGATACGCGCCCTTCGGCGCCTTCGAGATCACGCCGAACTGCTTCGAGATCTGCGCGGTCCGGTTGAAGTCGGCCGTGCTCATGATCCCGATGCCCGTCGTGCTCGGCCAGATGAGCTTGTTGATCTCGTTCATCTGCCATGTCTGGTGGCCCTTGGGCAGCGTCGGGCCTTCCTTCAGCGTCATGTTCACGCAGTCGGCGACGTGATCGCGGCAGTAGATCCAGCCCTTGAGCGACGCCGCGATGAACTTCACCGCGACCAAGTCGTTCGCCTGGCTCTTCAGCCACTTGCCTGTCGAGAACAGGCCGTCCTCGAGCATGCCGGTGCCGACCGTCTGCATCTTGATGACGTTGAGGTCGGACTGCTTGTAGAGCTTGCCGGTCTTCGGGTTCTTCGACTCGAGGACCTGCGCGAGCTCGTTGTACGTCATCGCCGACGCGGAATCGA